>NZ_JACJOQ010000442.1:0-29250 GCF_014695635.1 Coleofasciculus sp. FACHB-712
TAGAAGATATTTCCATACAACTGCGAAGTAAGCGTTGGAGTGCGATCGCCAGCGATGTTAGCAAGGCATCTCGAATTTTAAGCGATCGCTCCTCCGACTTGCTCGCGGGCGTCCCCCCGTCGCAAAAATCTCAAGCAGAAGCCCTAATTGCGAAGATGGAAGAACAATTCGGGAAGCTTCGAGAAACCGTGGAAGCCAAAGATAAAGACCAAACTCAGGCGGAACGGGGCAACGTTCTCGATCTCGTGGGTCAACTAGAAGAGCTAATGGTGCCGGGATTCCCCTTCGAGGTGCCCTCAGCGTACAGTAATCTGCCTCAACTCAAGGGACGCGCCACTATAGAAATGACAACTGAGAAAGGCCCCCTGACCCTAGTAGTAGACGGTTACAGTGCGCCCGTAACTGCGGGTAACTTTGTAGATTTAGTCCAGCGTGGTTTCTATGACGGGCTAGAATTCGTCCGCGCCGAAGACTCCTACGTGCTGCAAGTGGGAGATCCTCCCGGCCCAGATCAGGGGTTTATTGACCCAGAAACTGGCAAATACCGGGCGGTTCCGTTAGAAGTGCTGGCGAGAGGCGACAAAGAACCCACCTATGGCATTACCTTAGAAGACGCGGGGCGTTACCTCGACCTACCCGTGCTTCCTTTTTCAGCTTATGGTGCCTTAGCAATGGCTCGTCCGGAAACAGAACCCAACGGCGGTTCTTCTCAGTTCTTTTTCTTCCTATTTGAGCCAGAACTAACCCCAGCCGGTCGTAACCTGTTGGATGGGAGATATTCAGTTTTTGGCTATCTAACCAAGGGCAAAGAAGTTCTGGAAAAACTAGATGCGGGCGACAAAATTGTCTCCGCCAAGGTAATTCAGGGTGCGGAGAATTTAGTTCCGCCGCAAACTGCATAAACATCCAGCACCGATAAAGAGCTATTAATAGGGTGGGTGGGACAGCAATGCCAACATTGCGCGATCGCCCACCCTCTCTGCTATAAGATCGGGAAATTTATGGCAATTGTTGAGGTAATTTTTGTCGTTACCGTCAGTGTGATGGCGGGTTTGTTGTTTTACAATGCCTCCCAGCAACGACAGCAGCAGATGCAGCTAGAAAATTCTTTTTATCAATTGCTGGAAGCTCAAGATAGTTGTATTTCGCTCATTCAACTGACAGCAGCAGCCAGAGTAGATGTCCCATTAGCGAAGGAATACCTGGATCGTCAGGTGCAGATGTTTGGAGTGCTGCCAGAAGTAGATGCTGATGGAGATACCTTTTACCGCTTTCCTAAGCTGAAGCGGGATTTTGCTTCAGACAGAAATTAGCGTGAAGTAAGGAAATAGAGCGATCGCGTTTTTTTGGGGAGTAGATGAGGCGCAATTTGCTTCTCTTTGCTCTCTTACTTTCTGGCAAATCCGCTTTAAGTTTTTGCGCCTCTATAGTAATCCGATTAGAGTTGTCAGATGCTAGCGGTTTGGATACCCGGCTTCTCCCTCGAAGTCGGGTATTTTGCCTTCAGGAGCAATAATAGTAGGTGTAGCTCCAGACGAATTCTAGTATCAGCAACTAAACAACGAGGACTAGAAGCGTTATCCACTTTCTAGCCCTCATTTTCATGTTCACTTTCACTCAGTCTTTATGAACGTAAATCTTCTCTAAAACCTAGCTAGCTTTGCGGCTTCGACGCCGACGAATTGTCATTAACGATCCAGCTACCAATCCCAAGCCAGCAAGCGTGGCTGGTTCAGGAACTTTTTGTTCTCTAGCCATTACTTTAAAGTCTGGGCCATTGTAACTCGCGTCTGCTGTCACTCGGATACCTGCTAGAGAAGTAATTCCCAATTGCGCTAGGCTAACTCCCCAAGAACCAACCTCTTGACTTCCACTAATTTCCATTGTGTCAATGCTATAACCTGCGGCAAACTGATCGGTTCGCTTGAGTTTTAGAAAATTACCAATGAGGTTGCCAGCTTTATCAATTGCTTGAATACCTAAATCGCTGTTCTTGCCCCGTTCCCAGAAAAAGAGGTTGTCTAATCCTGTCTTATCTGCACGAACTAGGTTATTGAAGAAAAGGTTGATACTAATGGAACCTTTATCCTCAGTATCAATAATGTTGTTGAGGTTTTGGTTGCCCAGATAAGTAGCAATATCAGTATTGGTTGGATTTTTAATTCCAGATACTTCAACACCGTTTGGTTTGCTAGCTTTATCACCTCTATCTGTGCTAGCAGCCCCCGTATTATTGTTGTAGCCACCGGCTTCTGGATTGGCAGTTTCTCCCTTCTTGCCAGTGAGACTGATAAGAGTATTAGAGAGAATCTTAGCCTCTTTAACCAGATTAAAACTATCAAATGTAACTTTCTTTATTCTGAGTAATCGACTGAAGCCAAATGTCTGCCTCGGAGTTACTTTTTTGGCTGACGTTGGTTTGGAAGCTTGCAGCTTGCGCTGAACTAGAAATCGTGAAAATTCCGATAGCTAAGCCTAGAAAAGCTGATGTGCGCTGAAAATTCATTCTTTTAATCCTCTGGTAGTTGCCCATTTAGAGACTTTGATGGAAGGTATTAGTCGAAGGTTTTCAGTGACCGATGCTCCCAATACACAGCAAATCGTTAAACCACAACTTTATTGAGTATCCCTAAACTAAAACTTTAGTTAAATGACTAAAGTTCTACCTTAATACCCTTTCCTACAAATCAAGCTGCCAATTCCCAAACAAATTATTTAGCTTTTTTAGCTAACTTGTTTAAGAATTTGGCACCATTTCATCCTAAGAGTAAAGATTAGTTAAGTCATCCTGGAAGCTACGGAAATTAAAATTAGAATGCTTCTTGCTGTGCGTAAAATTTCGGATACCTTGAAAATGTTGTTAGAGATACAGAAGTTTTATTTAAAGGAATTACCTATAAAAGTAAAACTTTAGATAGATAGCAATCGCACTTTTAAAAGCTAGAATCACGCATTCAAGTAAAAACTTGTAGATAATGATGAAATTACTGAGAAAAAATTACTGAGACGCATTAGAAATTAACCATCATTTAAGTAAAAGATGGATGAATTCCCCTTGAAGTTACGGAAGTGTCAAAAAAAATGCTCGCTTCTTATGCGTGAGAGTTCGGAGATTTAGAGCGATCGCACTTTTCCCACCCGGCAATCTTGCAACCAATTCCGAACTGCCTGACCAATGATGCCATTACTGCTATCGCGCGGCGGTGTAGGGGGTCGTCCTCCCGGAGAAGGGCCAGTACGGGAAAACATGAGTGCTAGGCTCCAACCACTGTCAGTTTGAGCCAGAAATAGCCAGTGATACTGCTGTAATTCAATTGCCTTGCCAGCCGTATATTGTCGCTCCAAGGTGGTAATGAATAGCTGCTTGGGGGCTGCGGCCAGTTCGGCTGGAGTCGTTGGGGTATATTGACCGGGACCCAAGCTAAGCGGCTCAAATTCCGGGCGTCCAGCGATAATCACCGAACTAGAAGAAATATCAACTTTTCTGCTGCGGCGTCGAGCACGTTGATTGACCCGATTCGCATAACTGGGTAAATCGCGCAGGAGTAGAAGTGTGAGGTTTTCTAAATTATTGGGGCAAGCAGAAAGCTGCCGGGGCAGAGAAACCCTGTTACTGTTGAGTGCAGGGGCGGAGTTTCCTTGTCCCGGTTGAGTGCTGAATGCAGCGAACAGCGAACAGCCAGAAATCAGAAGTAACCGCCTAACTTCTAACAACTGACGCTTTCGACCTGAGTTCATGAAACCCCTGTTAGCTCGTCACAAATTCTTGCCCAAGCCGCAACAGGGTCAGAGGCGGCGGTAATCGGACGTCCGATTACCAAGTAATCAGCGCCTGCTTGGAAAGCTTGGGTGGGGGTGAGCGATCGCTTCTGATCTCCCGCTTCTGCCCAAGAGGGGCGCACACCCGGACACACCAGCAGAAAATCATCGCCGCAAGTCTGCCGCAGCTGGTCTGCCTCTTGGGGGGAACAAACCGCCCCAGCCAGCCCCGCTTCTTTGGCTAGCAGCGCCATCTGTAAGGCATACTCTGGCAGTTCTAGCGGTATTTTTAGCTCAAAGGCTAGCTGGCGCGAGGTGAGACTGGTCAACAGCGTAATCGCAATTAAATTGGGGGGTGTCACCCCTACCTCCTCTGCGCCCTCCTGTGCCGCTGCTACTGCCCCCTGCAAGGCACCGCGACCGGCAGTTGCATGAATTGTCACTAAATCCACCCCGTAGCGGGCAGCGGCGCGACAAGCCCCAACAACCGTGTTGGGGATATCGTGAAACTTCAGATCCAGAAAAATTCGCTTTTGCCGGTCTTTGAGCGCCGTTAAGATTTCCGGCCCACTGCTGACAAATAGCTCTAACCCCACCTTCCAGAATGACACTTGGGGCAATTGATCGACGAGCGCGATCGCGGCTTCCTTTGTCGGCACATCCAGCGGCACGATGATGCGCTCTGTGACTGACTTAGGGGATTCTAGGCGAGTAGGATTTGGGTTCACGGGTAGGAGTAAGGCTGAAAAAATCGACTTGGCAACCAGAGTGAATTTTTCAATTCACTCGCTCACCTTAGCTTACAAGGCGGACAAATCGCTTTTTCCCCACACTCAGGATGCGTCCGGCTAGTTGTTCGGGCGTGTCAAAGACGAGATCGATCGTGTCAACGCGATCGCCATCTAGTCGTACGCCACCCTCTTGTATTCGCTGTCGTGCTTCCGAACTACTTTTACACAGACCGCTAGCACTGACAATGTAGAAAAACTTAGCCGGAAATTGCACGCTCGAAAGCGAAAATTCCGGTACATCGTCAGTTTTTCCCTTCCTCGCTTCCTCCGCGGCTTGCTGACCGTGGTACTGCTTCACAATCTCGAACGCAAGTTCTTGCTGGCGATCGCGCGGAGTTTCTGGCAGCCGATCCAAAGGCAGATCCGTCAGGAGTTCAAAATACTGCTCCAACAGCTCATCTGGAATCTTTTCCAGCTTCTGATACATCGGAGTTGAGCGTTCCGATAGCCCCACATAATTGCCCAGAGACTTCGACATTTTCTGGACGCCATCTGTCCCGATCAAAATCGGCATCAACACCCCAAACTGAGGCTTCTGACCAAAATGTCGCTGTAAATCTCGCCCTACGGCAATATTAAATTTCTGATCGGTTCCTCCCAACTCCACATCCGCTTCTACCGCCACAGAATCATAACCCTGCATTAATGGGTAGAGAAACTCATGCAGATAAATCGGATTTTCTTGTTCAAAACGGAGAGCAAACCCCTCCTTCGCCAGCATCTGTCCCACCGTCATCGTGGCGAGTAATTCCTGAATTTTTGCCAAATCTAGTTTGCCCAGCCACTCGGAGTTGTAACGAATTTCCAACCGTCCCGGCGTATCGAAATCCAGGATTGGACGCACCTGATCCAGATACGTCTGGGCATTTTGAGCCACTTCCTCTGCTGTCAGCTGGCGGCGTACCTCAGACTTCCCCGTTGGATCGCCAATCCGAGCCGTAAAATCCCCCAGAATTAGAACAGCCGTGTGACCAGCATCCTGAAGCGATCGCAACTTTCGCATGGGGATAGTATGACCGAGATGAATCTCTGCACCTGTCGGATCGATCCCATACTTCACCCGCAAAGGTCGGTCAGTCTGCGCTAACCGTTGAGCCAAATTCTCCGCCGGGTCAGAAGAATCAGGCTGATTGGGAAAAATTTCGCTGACGCCGCGATAGAGCCAACTGAGGGCTTCTGGAGGCGTTTTTGCCGATGATACACTAGCGGTCATGCTTTGCCAAAACTCAATCGGGTATGGTAACTAATCACTATATTTGTATTTAATGCAAGTTCAAGGCAAATCAGATTAGTATAATTTGCAAAAATTGTTAAAATCTCCATGCCCGATTTCAAAATTTTAGGAACAGGCTGCACTTATGATGCTATAGCAGATCAGTTTCCTCCCCGGTCTAACCTCCCGATCGCATTCCCGGACAGATTTTAAAATCGTCCCTCCGGCTGCCCCTGGAAAGTCTTTGTAATTTCAATCAGCAAAGCCCTATCCAGTCGCACAACATCAAAGTCCCACATTTTTTAGTGAGGAAGTGAAATCCCCGTGTCGTCTAGCACTATTCAAGACAAACACTCGCGAGAGCCAGTCCCACCGATTTTTAAGTTCATGCAGGGAGTCGGGAAAGCAACGGGCGGAACCCTCCTCGGCATCACCATGCTTACCAGTTCGGTAGCTGCTGGTGGACTGGTTGGATTAGCAATTAGCTTCCGTAACCTGCCAGATGTGCGCGTTCTCCGCAGCTATGCGCCTACTGAAACTTCTTACATCTACGATGTTAAGGGCAAGCACCTCACCAGTCTCCACGGCGAAGCCAATCGCGAAATCGTCCCCCTTGACCAAATTTCTCCTGAACTGAAGCGGGCGGTTCTCGCAATTGAAGATAGCCACTTTTACTTCCACCAAGGCATCAACCCCAACAGCGTTGGTCGTGCTGTCCGAGCAAACTGGCAGAAGGGTTCGGTTGTTGAGGGCGGCTCGACGATCACCATGCAGTTGGTGAAAAACCTATTTCTCTCTCGCAAGCGTACCTTTAGCCGCAAAATTGCTGAAGCTGTGCTGGCAATTCGTTTGGAGCAAATCTTTAAGAAAGACCAAATTTTAGAAATGTACCTCAATCAGGTGTATTGGGGTCACAACAATTACGGTGCCCAAACCGCATCTGAAAGCTACTTCGGCAAAAAAGCTGCTGACCTCAACTTGGCAGAGGCGTCAATGTTGGCAGGGATGATTCAGGCTCCAGAAGACTACAGCCCTTTCACCAACTACAAGCTCGCCAAACAGCGACAAGCGCAGGTGTTGGGTCGGATGAAAGAGTTGGGGTGGATTACAGCCCAAGAGGAAGCAGCCGCCCGCAAGCTAACTATTAAAAAGGGCCAGCTGACTTCTTGGCAAACCAGCGAACTACCTTACATCACAGATGCAGTCGTGGCTGAGTTGAAAGAGCGCTTTGGCCCGGATGCAGTGCTAAAAGGGGGAATGCGAGTCCAAACTACCATCGACTACAAATTCCAGCGGATGGCGGAACAAAAGGTCAGTCGTTGGCATAGAAGACTTCAGGGTTGGGGAGTTTATAACAACCAAATTGCTCTGGTGGCAGTCGATCCTCGGACGCATTTTGTGAAAGCCTTGGTTGGCGGGGTTAATTACAAAAAAAGTAAGTTTAATCGGGCAACCCAATCGCTACGCCAGCCAGGATCTGCCTTTAAACCATTTGTTTACTATACGGCGTTCGCGACTGGGAAATATTCGCCCTATTCCACGGTCTACGATTCGCCAGTCAGCTATCGAGATGGAGGGGGCTATTACTCTCCTAGAAACTACGGCGGCGGCTACTCCGGTGCGATGAGCATTCGCCAAGCCCTCGTCGTCTCTGCGAATGTGCCTGCGGTGAAAATCGGACGGTCTGTGGGGCTGGATAAGGTAATTGAAACCTTGCGGACGATTGGCTTTAAGAGTCCAATTGAGCCGGTGATTTCCTTGCCTCTGGGAGCGATTGGTGTGACGCCGTTGGAAATGGCTGGCGGCTATGCCACGTTTGCCAGTAATGGCTGGCATTCTGATACCACGCTGATTGTCCGGGTAACAGACAGCCGAGGCAATGTGTTGCTCGATAACACTCCTAAACCCCGTCTGGTGTTAGACCCGTGGGCGACTGCATCTCTGACTCAAGTGCTGCAAGGGGTGATCAGTGGCGGTACGGGGAAAGCTGCACAGATAGGTCGTCCGGCGGCTGGTAAGACGGGTACGACTTCTTTAGAGAAAGATGTTTGGTTTGTGGGCTATGTCCCGCAAATGTCAACGGCTGTGTGGATTGGCAAGGATAACAACCGCAGCTTAGGGGGTGGTGTTACAGGAGGCCAGTACGCCGCTCCGATTTGGCGCGATTTTATGTCAACGGCTATGTCTGGCGAACCCGTGCAATACTTCCCATCGCCTTCCAAATTTGAGCGACCCCGCTCATAATTTGAGATTTTGGATTTTGGAGTGAATCCAAAATCCAAAATCTTTAGGGTTGCTTGGACAGTTCGGATTTCATCCGCTCTAGGGTGAGGTTCATTTGGTCAAACATTTGAGCTGGAGTGATGCCAAATTGACCAAGCTGGGTATGTAGCTGCTGTACTGTCATTTGAGCCATGAAGTCATCAGATAGCTCGAATCGCTTCATAAAGACGCGATAGCGATCCATCATGGCTTCCATTTGCTCAATGAAAATCTTTTTTCCTTCGAGATCGAATTTGCCATAGTGGCTTCCCAGTTGGATCAGGGATTGATAATCTTCAAATAGCTGCTTGGCTTCTTGCTGAACAATTTCTGAATCAAAAAATCCCATAGCCTTTTCTTTTTCCCGTTAATGGGCTTCCCCGCCAAGGAGAAGTTTACTGCTTTGAGTATCATTTTAGTGCAGCCCAATGTTTCCGTTATATTCGGTTTTCCGTATTAACGGCGATCGCGCTCTAAATCCTCGATCGCTTTTTCCCAATACCATTCCTCTGATTTACCTGGATGCCTCTGTTTTAACCGCTCCACTAGCCGCATTGCAGCTGCCCTATCCCCACTCAACAGTCTCAGCAGCTTGTTTTGTCGTTTAATTGTGGGTTGGTGACGCTGATGTCTACTTTCCTTGGCGGATGATTGTTTGGCAGATGATTGTTAAGTGATGAAATTGCCAGAAAAAATAGCTAGCAGCAAAATGAAGCCGAGTCTGATAGCAATACCGATTGTCCAAGATGGCATCCGATCGCCTACTTACCATTGACAAGTTTTTAAGGAAAGTCTATCCAGTTTCTCAGTAATTATCAGCGCCCAGCATCTGCAAGCCTTCTCAAGGAAAAAAATCAATATTATGGAAGAAGACAATTGCTTCCATCGCAAGTATGGTCTCGATAGGAAAATTCTCTGCTTTCCCTAAGCTTTTTTCCAGAGAATTTGGCAGTAAAATTTGGCAGCAGCATTGGGAAGCAGGAAATCAGTCTGCAAGCAAGAGCCAAGGGGTCATGGAGTGGTGCGGTTCATGTTAACAAAGGCAAAAAATCGAAAAGTTGCAGCTATCTTGGCGTTGGTGGGGGCAGTGATACCCGTTGCTGGATTCCACAAGTTTTATATGGGACAGCCGGTATGGGGTCTGGCTTATTTGCTCTTGTCGTGGGGAACACCGATTCCTCGGATTGCTAGCGCGATTGAAGGGTTTTGGTATTTAGTCCAAGATGGGGATGAGTTTGACCGGAATTTTAATTTGGGCGTGGAACCGGCTGTCTCCTCTGTCGGCGTCGATCCCAATCGGGTGGGTGCGATCGCAGATGCATTGCGCCAACTGGACAGCCTGCGGGAAGAGGGACTGATCTCAGAATATGAATTTGAGCAAAAGCGCCGTCAATGGCTCGATCGCATCGCTTGACATTTATGGCACTTTTTGATGGCACTGGTTTATGGCACTTTTTGAATGGCTACCACCCGCAGCTCGATTAAATCCGAATTTGCAGTCAATTCGGGGCAGGATTTTGAACGATCCCTACTACCGCCTGCAATCAACTCAAGAAATTGCGATCGCAGCGGAACTTGGTATCAAGATTGATGCAAATCAGGCAAGTGTAGACGATTGGCTGAGATTACCAGGCTTATCAATTCATCAAGCGCGATCGCTCGTTTCCCTCGCTCGATCTGGCGTTCAGTTTTTCTGCATCGAGGATATTGCAGCAGCGCTAGGAATGCCACCTGCTCGGCTAAAACCTCTAGAGGCAGTGATTAGATTTTGTTACTACGACGACTCTAGTTTGGCAACGCCGCAACTCATCAACCCGAATACGGCATCTGTCGAAGAACTGATGCAGATTCCATTGATTGACGCGGTTCTCGCCGTAACAGTAGTGCAAAATCGTCTCGTTGCGGGGTCGTACCGCAACCTAGTTGATTTCCAGCAACGGCTATCGCTTCCTGGAAATCTAACTGCCCAATTAATGCATTATTTGCGATTTTGAATAAGTTATCGGGAAAAGTGATGAGTTTTCAGTTTTGAATTGAACACACATAAAACTCATCACTCAAAACTTTGACTTAAGTGCAGCTAATCCGGCTAAGAGGCCAGAAGCGGAAGAAGGCGCGACCAATGATATTTTCTTGGGGTAAGAAGCCCCAAACGTGGGAGTCGTTGCTGTTATTACGGTTATCTCCCATGACTAATACCTGGTCTTCAGGCACCAGCGCTGGTCCCCACTGATATTCTGGGGGTTCTGCGATGTAGTCTTCCTGGAGGGGCGAGTCGTCCACGTAGACCTTACCATTTTGAACTTTAACGACGTGACCCGGTGTGCCAATCACTCGTTTAATAAAGGCTTGGTCTTTCGCATAGCCCTGAATTTGCAATTTTTGGGGAGGGTCAAAAACTACGATGTCGCCTGGGTGGGGTGCCCGAAAGCGATAAGAGATTTTTTCCACTACCAAGCGATCGCCCACTTGCAAGGTCGGCAGCATAGAATCAGAGGGAATATAGCGGGGTTCGGCAACAAAGGTTCGGATAAAAAGGGCTAAACATAGGGCAATCAATAGAATTTGCAGGTTTTCTCTTAATTGTTCCCATATTCCCCCTCCTGCTGCCTTTTTTTCTTTATGTCCCCCGGAATCTACGCCTTTGGGTTGCCCCTGTTTTGTCTTCTCAGCAACAACTGCCCCAGTTTGATTGACTCCGTCCTGGGAAGAAGCATCTGCCTGAATCTCAGACGGAAGTCCCAGTTGGGTCGAGTTTGAGGTAGCAAATTGTGGAGATTCGTTGACGGCTGCTAAATCCTTTTCCTCAGATGCCATAGAAGTTTCAACTAAAAATATCTGGCGTTGTTAGCCACAGAGATAGTCTGGTTTATTTCAGCTCTCAGCCAAGATACCATGCGACCTCTGGTTTAGATCCATTGGATTTCAGGAGGGTGTAATATTTCTCAATCTTTAAAACTTATTTTTGTTCTAGTTTAACTAGGTTTACTGACTCTAAAAAGTTACCTTTATATTTTTATAGAGAAGTACTGATTTAATGAATCCATCTTTATGAAATTTTCTTGCTTTTAGGATTTCCGCAAAATCTCAAAGTTACGAGAAATCATCTAGAGACAATCCATAAGGTTATTGTTACAAATTAAGGGGGATTTAATTTAGGGTAAATAGAAGGAGCTTTCATAATATGAAATTGCGTAATTTTGCAACCTTAATGGCTGGCGCTGCGGCGGCTCTGTGCTTGGTATCTGTAACTGGGCAGCAGGCTAACGCAGGAACGATCTACAAAGATTGGAACTATGGAATTGATGCCTTTAATGATGGCTCTGGTGGTTCTGGTTATGAGATTAAGGGGATAGCAATCAAGGAAACCAGTGACAGCATTTTTGTCGCTCTGACTGGTGGTACGTCCTTGACAGGAACTTACGCGAGTGGCGCTGCTGACAAAAACATTGGTTGGGGAGATTTATTCTTTAATTTCACTGATAAAACTTTTAAAGCTGCTAGTGATGCAAAGAGTTTGTTTGGAATTCGCTTTGCAGCAACTAATGATTCAATGGTTTCCAGCACTGGCGTCTACCAAAATGTTCAAGCTGCTAGCGTCACTGCAACAAACGACGGATATAGCAGTTTGAAGCAATATTATAATTCTGGATGGGATCGGGAGAATACTCAAGGCACGGATTTGGCTACCAAAACGGATGCTTATGCATACTTCGGGGAAGGTTCCATTCTCAATGTAATTGGTTCAGGGACAAAAGTGGGTGACATTACCATGCTCACTGCCTCTGCATTGAGTACTGCTGGACTTGACTTCGCTAAATTCTCCGCAAGTGGTTCTCAGACGATTGGGTTCCAGTTTAGCAAGTCTCTGTTTGAAGGCGGTAATTACATTGCTAATACTTTTATTGAGTGCGGTAATGATGGGGTTGTCCTGAAAGGAAATCTTAAGGATGTACCAGAACCTTCTGGAATCGCTGGTATCGCTGTAGTAGGTCTGGTATTGGGCAGCAAACTGCGTAAGCGCCGTTGATTTTCGGGTTTATTTCGCGTTCATATGCAAAGAAAAACTTAGTGTATGAGCGCGAAATTATCATCCGTCCAATGTGCAACGCCCCTTGTTTGGGTAAGGTACATCTAGACAAGGTGCTAAAAAATGATATTGAACTGACTGGGAACACGTTTTACTTTCTGCGCTAGCGTAGAAAGTAAAACGTGTTCCCAGTTTGCCCTGTGTTGTCTAAACGTCCTGTTATACTTACCGGATTTATTGGTTGCTTGCTGATTTCCTTAAGTGCTTGCGCCAATAGTACCAACAGTGAAGCGCTGGAGCGATCGCTCGCAGCAGACCCTAAACTTAAGGACAATCCGGCTGCGTTTGGGTTGCCATCTCAAAATAACTCTCCGAACGAAACGCTTGTTGCACTCCCCTCTGATTTCCCATCGGAGATTCCCGTCTATCCAGAGGCTCAGCTGCAAGAAGTCACACCATCAACATCCGATCCCAATCAAGGACAGACCCTTCGTTGGACGACTACTGACCCCAGCAACTCTGTCCAAACCTTTTACCAGAAAGCATTTCAATCGAATAACTGGGAAATTGTGAGTCAGCCAACTGAGACTGAGGAGGGTGCTGTTCCTCCAACAGATATTTTAGTAGCTCGCCAGAATAACCTGAAAGTTACCGTTTCCATCCAGTCAGGTTCGGGTAGTAATAGTTTTATCTCAACACCCTCACCGACTCCAGCGACTGCTGCTAATAGTCCAGCGAGTAGTGCAGCTAGTACTACACAATTTACCATTCAGTATGTCCGCGACGGCAGCGCAGCAGCACCGTCATCCAGTAACTCAGAGGTCGCCAGTCAGCCAACGACTGAGGCAACGACCGACAAGCCTGGGTCGCCTTCTGAACCCTCTGTATTTACAGATATCAACAAAGCACCCCAAGAATTACGTCAGTACGTAGAAAACCTGGCAGCGTTGGGGGTACTTTCGCTCAACTCTGGTGGTTCCAAGAGTAATTCAGCCACAGGCGAACAGTTTGAGCCAAATAAAACCATCACCCGCCGCCAGTATGCGCGTTGGCTGGTAGCTGCGAATAATCAGATTTATAGCAATAGTCCGGGGAAGCAAATCCGTTTAGCATCAACAGATGTCCAACCGGCTTTCCAGGATATTCCCCGCAGCGACCCTGATTTTCCAGCCATTCAAGGTTTAGCGGAGGCAGGTTTAATTCCCAGTCGGTTGACGGGTGATGCTACCGCTGTGTTGTTTCGCCCCGATGCACCGCTTACCCGCGAAAACTTGATTCTCTGGAAAGTGCCCCTAGATACCCGCCAGACCTTGCCCACGGCTTCGGTTGACGCGGTGAAGCAAACGTGGGGATTTCAGGATGCAGGTAAAACTGAGCCGAAGGCGTTGCGGGCAGTATTGGCAGATTTTCAAAATGGGGAATTGGCAAATATCCGGCGGGTTTTTGGGTATACGACGCTGTTCCAGCCGAAAAAACCCGTGACGAGGGCTGAGGCGGCGGCGGCTGTCTGGTACTTTGGCGCTGAAGGTGAAGGGGTATCTGCTCAAGATGCTTTGCAGAGCCAGCGTCAACAGAGCCAGCCATCACCGACATCTACGCCGGAGCCTACACCGTCAAGTTCTGCTAATCAATAGCTTGACAATCAAAAACAGTCAATGAAGCGATCGCAATTAGGCAAAGTCCTTGCTGAAGATAAGCGATCGCTTCGCGCATTCTTTGGAATACAACAGCTTCTCTTTGAGAAGCGTAGATCGAGGCAGTTTCAGTACCTATTTAATAAAATTTTTAAAAGATAAATTATAATGCTACCCCCCATGTTTTTTCAATGAATTTAGCTTTAAATTCACAGAAACTTCACACTATTTTGGGAGAAGTTTGTAAGAACTTTATACAAAAGTTTATAGAGTTAGGAAAAATGTAGCAGAAAATACGGAGAAAGAGATCACTATGAAAAAACAAATTCTAGCCACAGGATTTGTTCTTTTTTCTTTCCTATTGCCACTTAAGGCAGTAGCGGCATCCTTTGATAGAATTTACGTCTTTGGTGACAGCCTCTCCGATACTGGAAATGTTTTCAATCTAACGGGAGGATCTTCTCCCAAAGCTCCACCCTACTATCAGGGACGCTTTTCTAATGGCCCGATTTGGGTAGATGCTCTGGCAAATAAGTTGGGATTAGCTCCGGCTCTGGTCACTGCGGGAGGAGCTAACTCTAGTGACAGTATTAACTTCGCTTTCGGTGGTGCTACCTCAGGAACCAATAACGTCGCTGGTCCGTTACCGGGATTGCAAACGGAGATCGATTGGTTTAAGAGTGATTTGGCGAAAACCAAGCAGTCTGCTGACTCAGAAGCTCTATATATAGTATGGGCTGGTGGTAATGATTACCTCGGTGGTGGCGTTACAGATCCAACTGAGCCTGTCAAGAATATATCGGCAGCGGTAACATCGCTTTTCAACCTCGGCGCTCGAAATTTCCTCGTAGCTAATTTACCAGATTTGGGAAAGGCTCCTGTCGGTCTTAGTGGCGGTATTGCCATGTCCAACGGTCTCAACCAGTTGACCGAATTCCATAACTCGGGCTTGAGCTATAGTCTTGGTGAATTGAGCAAGTCATTAGACGGAATCAAGCTCAAATCTCTCGATATCAATTCTTTATTTAACAATGTCATCACAAATAAAGAGACATTTGGTTTCACAAATGTGACTGACTCTTGCCTAACCAACTACGAGGGTCCCCAAGATTCCACCTACGATATATGCGATAACCCAGACAGTTATTTGTTCTGGGACAACATCCATCCCACAGCCGCTGGTCATAAGCTAGTGGCAGACTTAGCATTTGCAGCGCTGACACCCGCATCCGAACCTCAAAAAAGCGTTCCGGAACCGGCTTCTGCATTGGGTGTATTAGCAGTCGGTGCTTTAGGAGCAGGTTCGCTGAAGCGGCGCAAACCGAAAAAAGCCAGCTCAATAAAGACTGAAGTATAAAGGATGAGGACTCAAGGATGAAGGCGTTCCTGTTAAAGCCAAATTCACCGTTCATCCTTGATGTTTTACACTTGATACTTTTTAGATTTTAGGGACTTCTGGCCTCAAATGATAGATTTTCTAAGTTGAATAAGTCTATCAATAATTTACACAATTAGTATTGGTTTTAAGCGAGTGCTGATAGGTCTTTAACTCACGGCAAGTGTTAGATACTTGAATAGGAAAATTATTTAGTGAAGATAATTGGCAGAAGAAGGAAATTATACAATGTTTCTCATCTCCAAGCAGATAGAGCGGTTGAGGTATCGATGATTTGAATTAATTTAACGAGTTTTAAAGGGACGAGGAATCATTCTAATAATTCTAATAATTGATAAAACAAGTGACCGCAAAAAAAAGGACGAGATGGATGATATATAGCCAGTCTTGCAGTGGAAAATTAGGCAATATTGAAAAGAGATTGTGGCAGTCACATCTGATGGAGTAATTGACATAATTCTCCTACCGTTGGCATTTGAAGCCTATAAAAATTGCAGAATTTCTCCAAGCTGGATATAGCTGGAGATAGATAGTTGAACTAACTGAAAATTGCCACTCATATAATTTAATTAAAAAATTACAAGTTTTGGGCGTTCCCACACCTCTACAAATGTAAAAATTCCTATTGTCTGCTACCTAGAAAGACAGAAGGATGATAGTAGAGAAATGTATCTTTAGAGGGAAAAGTTTTTAGCTGTCAAATAGCAATTTAGTAAAAGACTAACTGACAAATAAACTTATTCGCTAGCCTGACTACAGAAAAAACACAATGTCCTTCCAAAGAGTGTTTTCTAGCCTGAGGGCAGTATTTCTTGTGAGTGCGTTACCCCTCAGCGCGATCGCTGGGTTGCCAACAGCAGTAAAAGCAGCAAGCTTATCGCCTCAGAATTTTAATGCAATTTATGTTTTTGGGGATAGCCTTTCCGATGATGGAAATCTGTTTGATGCTACGAAAGGATATATTCCGCCAGGCCCGGTTTACTCTGATGGACGTTTTTCCAACGGTCCAGTTTGGGTAGACTATCTCGCCCAATATTTAGGATTAACTTCCAATTCAAATATTAATCTGGCTTACGGTGGTGCAACTACGGGAAACAGTAACGTCTTGAACGATATCGTTCCTAGCGTAGTGCTGAATTTACCAGGCTTGCAGCAGCAGATTAATAACTTCAAAAAAGCCAATTTACCGGCTAATCCGGATGCATTATACATCGTATGGGCAGGTGGCAATGACTACATCGGTGGTGGCGTAACCAATGCTGCTATACCAGTCGGAAATTTATCGACGGCAGTAACGTCGCTTGCTACATTCGGCGCTAAAAATATCATGGTGGTCAACTTGCCAGATTTGGGGAAACTTCCGGACACCCGGACAAGCTCGAATTCAGCCAACCTCAGCGTCTTGACGGCGACTCATAACTCCGGCTTAGCTGCAAGCCTCAATGGTTTGAGCCAGAGTTTGAGCCAGAACCTAGGTGACAGCATCAAGATTATCCCCCTTGATGTTAATTCTCTATTCGATTGGGTCATCGCTAATCCGAGCGAATTTGGTTTGGGGAATGTTACTGAGGCTTGTTTAGACAAATTAATTGCCTGTGCTGTTAATGCAGACAAGTTTTTGTTCTGGGACAACATCCATCCGACGACGACTGCTCATAAGATATTAGGAAAATATGCTTTTTCAGTGCTAGGGCAACAGACTGAGGCATCTGCGATCGCTAGTAATAATCAGCTATTGAGACAATCCGCCTCTGCAACGCTGACGCCTGTACTGGTGTCCGACTCCCAGAAAAGCGTTCCCGAACCGGCTTCTACGTTCGGTATATTAACGTTTGGTGCTTTAGGCGCGGGTTTGGTGCTGAAACGCCAACAGACGAAAGCCAGCTCAATCAAGACTGAAGTATAAAGGATGAAGACTCAAGGATGAACAGGTTCGTATTCAGGCTAAATTTCACCGTTCATCCTTGATATTTCACACTTCATACTTTTAGGCATGGCTTTGTTGGATTACGACAATCTGTTTAACACCATTGAAGAATTAGTGCTGCATCATTCTCCTAGCGGTGCGGAAGAAGAAATTGACCAATTGTTGATGAGTCGATTTAAAGCGCTAGGGGTCGAAGTCTGGCAGGATAATGCCGGGAATATCATTGCAAAAATTGCCGGACAAAAGCAAGACAGAGGCATCGCTATCACCGCCCATAAAGACGAAATTGGCGGAATTGTCAAACAAGTCGGCGACGAGGGACGGGTGGAAGTCCGCAGGCTGGGAGGTGCGTTTCCTTGGGTTTATGGCGAGGGCGCTGTAGATTTACTGGGAGACGAGCAAACAATTACCGGGATTCTTTCTTTTGGATCGCGCCACATCTCCCATGAATCTCCTCAAAAATCCCAGCAAGAAGACAAACCAGTGCGCTGGGAAGATGCTTGGGTGGAAACCAAATGCACGTCCGAAGAATTAGAAATAGCGGGAATTCGACCGGGAACCCGCATGGTAGTCGGGAAGCATCGCAAGCGTCCCGTGCGGTTGAAGGATTGGATTGCCAGTTACACCCTGGATAATAAAGCGTCTGTCGCAATTTTGTTAGCGCTGGCTGAAACGGTAAAACAGCCTCCAGTTGATATTTATCTAGTGGCGTCTGCGAAAGAGGAAGTCGGGGCAATTGGCGCAATGTACTTTACTCAGAAGCAGCGTGTAGATGCTTTGATTGCGCTGGAAATCTGTCCTTTGGCTCCGGAATACCCAATCGCTGATGGGAATGCGCCGGTGCTGCTTTCCCAAGATGGTTACGGGATCTACGATGAAGCTTTAAATCGTCAGTTGCGGCAAGTTGCGAAGAATCTGAAGCTCCCCGTGCAATTGGCGACGTTGAGCGGTTTTGGCAGCGATGGCTCAATTGCGATGAAGTTTGGTCATGTCGCCCGTGCTGCGTGTCTGGCGTTTCCGACGCAAAACACGCACGGCTATGAGATTGCCCATTTAGGCGCGATCGCAAACTGTACGCATATCCTCCGCGCCTACTGCGAAACCGACTTTAGCGATTCGTCAACAGCAACTGATAACTGACAAAGGACAATTGATCCCTGCAATTCCTTACAATTAAGCCAGTTATCCTGTGACAGCAGTTAAGCCTTGTATGCCCAAAACTGTAGCCGATGTTATGAGCCGCGACCCTATCGTGGTACGGCCTGAAACGCCTCTCAAGGAGGCCATCCAAATCTTGGCAGAACGACACATCAGCGGTCTGCCAGTAGTCGAACAAACTGGCAAATTAGTGGGCGTTATCTCGGAAACTGACTTGATGTGGCAAGAAAAAGGGGTGACTCCCCCGGCTTACATCATGTTTCTAGACAGCGTGATTTACCTGCAAAATCCAGCCACCTTTGAACGAGACCTGCACAAGTCTCTGGGGCAAACGGTTGGGGAAGTAATGACCCACGATGCCATTACCATTACAGCCGAGAAACCTTTACGGGAAGCTGCGGCGCTGATGCACGAGCGAAATGTTCGCCGCTTGCCGGTGATTGATAAAAATGCTCAGGTGATTGGTATCCTCACCCGTGGGGATATTGTGCGGGCAATGGCATCTGAGGTGGATTAATCTTGGTCATTAGTCATTGGGAGTTTGCTGCAAAGGACTCATGACTAATGACTCATAACGAGTGACAACTGAAAACTAATCAATAATCAAATAATAATGAGCATTACCCCTGAGTCTGTTAAAGAATTACTGGGTTCAGAAAATTTTGGCGATCGCATTCGCGGTATTAACCAGCTGCGCCAGCTGGAAAGGGCGATCGCGTTTGAGCTGGTGCAACCAGCTGTGACAGACAGCAACACCCGCGTTAGATATGCCGCAGTCAGCCAGATGGATACTCTGGGACAAGAAGATTTGCAAACATCTTTGAGTGTTTTGCGCGATCGCTTATTCAATGACTCGGAAGCAGATGTCCAAGCTGCCGCTGCTGATGCTTTGGGAGCGCTACAGTTAAAAGAAGCTTTTGAGGACTTGCAGCAAGTTTACAACCAAACCCCAGAGTGGCTCGTTAAGTTCAGCATTGTTGCTGCTTTGGGAGAAATGGGCGACAGCAGAGGGTTTGAACTACTAGAAGAAGCCCTTACCTCTGGGAACGAATTAGTCCAAACTGCTGCTATCTCTTCACTGGGAGAACTGGGAGATCCGCGTGCAGTTCCCCTCATTGTTCCGTACTCCACCCATTCGGATTGGCAGATTCGCTACCGGGTCGTACAAGCACTCAAGCGTCTAGGTGGAGCAGAAGCACGCTCAACATTAGAAGCTCTAGCGAATGATGAAGTCGAGCAAGTAGCCCAGGAAGCACAAAATTGTTTAAAATCCGCTTGAATAACTGGTTAAAGTATCTCTAAAATTACCATAGCCTGATACAATCCGTTTTTTTGGCTGGAAATTAAACGGGCGAAGCATTCCTTTCCTTAACTAGGGGTTTATCCCCAACGTGGAAAGGGCTTCGCCCGTTTTCACATTTATTTTTTAAGTATTTTCTCGTAATAACTATTACCTTTAGCAAGTTTAAAAGTTAATTTCTCGGTATTTCCCACACTTGAATTCTTAGTATCTCAGTGTTTATTCGTATATTTAATTTATTTTTAAATGGTATGAAATTAGTAAACCGTATTTTCCCGGAAATTCCAAAAATTGTTTTTATTTAATCGTTAAAAATCCGGATACATATATATTCCCGCTTCTAAAGCCTTACTTCACACCAACTTTACAAGTTTTTGGAGAAACTACGGCTGATGTTAAAGAGTCAGTAAAGATACGTCCGAATGATTGCTATCCTCTCGAATGATTCCCTATATTAGGAAGAACAAAGCCAAGCATATTTACGCGGTCTCCTGAGTTTGCTACTAAAAGTTAGAGTCATCTCTTAGGTAATTGGTCTTCGTTCATCAGGTGCTTAAGTAGTTTTCAACGCACTCATCCGTATCACTCAAGCAAACTACTAGGTTCAACAAAAAAATAGCAACACGGCTCAATCCCTAAATATGCGGACATTAAAAATCTTGAACTTCGGATCAATTAAGGTGAACCAGATGAAACTTCAACAGACTTCAGCCTTCATGAGCTTAATGGCTGGCAGCCTTCTAGCTTTTTCCGCGACTTCAGCTCAGGCTTTCACTTTTTTCGAATTCACTACCACCTACTCTCCAAAACCTGCTAACCCCAAGAAAGATATCAAATTAGAAGCAGTTACTTTTGGTTCCACTACGATCAAAGATTTCTCGCTGGTTACAGATGCCAAAATTATCCAAAATGGCATAAGTACTGGCCCAGGCAGTTCCGAGCACGGCGATGAGACTGTCATCGATACATACCTGCCAGAAGGCCCCAAAAAGGAAAACCCGACTGCTGCTGATATCGTTGCTAGCTTAGGCAACCTGAATCTCAACAGCATCATTGACACTGAAGACCAACTAGAGAAAGGTGGAACATCTATAATTGAAGTTTTCTTCGGAACGGCAACAGACACATTCTTCTTCTGGGAACGAGGCAACGCTCTTACTAAGGACGATAAGGCTCCTGGGAACAGCGATCTATTGGTTCAGTCTCTGGATGAATCTGGAATCGTGCTAGAAGAGTTCAAGATTACCAGAAACATGTGGACGGATGCTAAGTACAGTCTCAACACCACAGAAATCGACTTCAATCAAAAGGTTGGTTCTTTAGGTCTGAAGGCGTCAAAGAAGGCTAAGGGTCTCCGGCTGTCAAGCTTTAACTTCAAGGGAGAAGGTGGTTACAACGGTCCTGACTATAAGGTAGTCGCTACCAGAGGCGTGCCTGAACCAGCAACTCTGGCGGGTTTAGGAATGGTAGCGGGTGCTTTAGTGGTTTCTCGCCGCCGCCGTCAAGCTGCTAAGTCCTAATTCTCCATTGTTTTAAACAATGCATATATTAATCGGGATTAGATGCTGAACAAGGCTTCTAGTCCCGATTTTTTGCCAATTTAGAAAAGATTGCGGGTGAGGTAGACTGCCAAACGCCAGATAATGTCATCTTGAGACTGAGCTTGGACAATTGCTGGTAGCTACGACAGATATGTTGCTGGATAAGTCGATTTTAGCGATCGCGTTTCTTCTAGCCGCTAAACTATCAGACACTGAATAGTTTAGATGCATGAAAATTCGAGATATTGGAGAACAAGGTTTATTAGAACGATTGCAGCGCTTTTGTCCGCCGGAAGTTGTGGGGGATGATGCGGCGGTGATGACCCTTCAGCCTGGTCAAGAATTGGTAGTGACAACCGATTTACTGGTAGATGGAACTCATTTTAGCGATCGCACCACTTCCCCAGAAGACGCTGGCTGGCGTGCTGCTGCTGCCAATTTATCCGATCTAGCCGCAATGGGGGCACTGCCTCTGGGCATTACTGTAGGTTTGAGTGTCACGGGTGATACACCTGTCACCTGGGTTGAGCGACTCTATCAGGGACTCACCGAATGCCTGCAACAATACAATACAGCGATCGTCGGCGGCGATATTTGCCGCTCATCGGTGATTACCGTCGCGATTACCGCCTTTGGTCAAGCTTCACCAACTCAGATCCTTCGGCGCTCAAATGCTCAGGTAGGGGATGCCATTGTCGTCACCGGCGTTCACGGAGCCTCACGAGCTGGTCTAGAATTACTGCTTCATCCAGAGTTTGGTCAACACCTCAGTGAAACTGACAAAGCATCTTTAATCGAAGCTCACCAGCGTCCCAAGCCTAGGCTAGATGTATTGCCGCTTTTGTGGGAAATTTTAGATTTTCCATCCCACATCCAAAATCTAAAATCTAAAATTCCCGTGGCTGGCATGGACAGCAGCGACGGTCTAGCAGACGCCATTGTGCAAATCTGCCGGTGCAGCCGAGTGGGTGCCTATATCGAGCGCAGCGCAATTCCCCTTTCTCATGCCCTTACTCAGCTCGTGCCTGCCGAGCAAGCTCTGAATTGGGCCTTATACGGTGGTGAAGATTTTGAACTGGTGCTGTGCTTACCGTTAGAAAAAGCCCAGGCGTTAATCAAACGACTGGGCAAAGGAGCTGCTGTGGTCGGGAAAATTACTATCGGCTCAAACGTCTTGTTAGGAGACTCTACCGGCGTCTATCCCGACCAACAACTCACCCTAAGCCAAAGCTTTCAGCATTTTTAAGCTTTCCACTTCTGACCCACCAGTTCAGCCAAGTCTACAACCCGCTGAGAGTAACCCCACTCGTTGTCGTACCAAGAGACAACTTTAACCAGGTCTCCGCCCATAACCATCGTTAGACTGGCGTCCACAATGGAAGAAGCATCGGTACCCCGATAATCGCTGGAGACTAGCTCCAGTTCGTTGTATTCCAGAACGCCTTGCATAGGGCCTTCAGCAGCAGCTTTCAGCGCTTGGTTCACTTCATCCGCGAAGGTTTGCTTCTCGACTTGAATCACCAAATCCACTACGGAAACGTTTGGAGTAGGCACCCGCAAAGCAATTCCATTCAGCTTGCCCTTCAGCTCTGGCAACACCAAAGCTACTGCTTTGGCAGCACCCGTTGAAGTGGGAACAATGTTGAGCGCTGCTGCCCGTGCCCGCCGCAAATCCCGGTGAGAAGCATCCAGTAAGCGCTGGTCGCCGGTATAGCTGTGGGTGGTGGTCATCGTGCCTTTAATAATGCCGAAGTTTTCGTGCAGCACTTTGGCAACAGGCGCTAGGCAGTTGGTGGTGCAGCTGGCATTGCTGATCACAACGTGCTTGTCGTGGTCGTAGTCTTTATCGTTGACGCCTACCACAAAGGTGCCATCATCGTTTTTACCGGGAGCGGTAATCAGAACTTTCTTCGCTCCAGCCTTTATATGCTTGGATGCCCCTTCCTTGCTGGTAAAGACGCCAGTTGATTCGATAATCAGGTCAATGTCCCAATCTTTCCAGGGCAAGTTTTCTGGGTTGCGATCCGATGTGCATTTGACCGTTTTGCCGTTAACAGTGATGGAGTTGTCATCGTAACTGATATCAGCGTTAAACTTCCCAAGCATGGAATCATATTTCAGCAAGTGGGAGTTGGTTCTTGGGTCAGAAGTGTCATTGATCGCGACGACTTCTATATGGCTATTTTCCCGACCCAGCCAGCATCGCATAAAGTTACGTCCGATGCGTCCAAAACCGTTGATCGCTACTCTAATCACAGCGTCTTGCCCTCTGTCTTGTGACCTACAGAATTTTCCTGTTAATGACCCCAATCATATCGCAAAGGCTGAACAATTCTACCTAGTGGTTTGCAGCGATTCTCCTAAATCGAATCCGTTGTGGATCGAAACGAATCTTTCTTGACTGGAAAAAGGACAAAATCTAGAGAAACCGCGCGATCGCTGACGTGCTCGTTTCCAGCGTGGCACAACTTCTACCGCTAGAGGCTATGGGAAGGGGCGCGAGTCGAAGCGGAAGTGAACCGATTTTGAGGCTTTTGCGAGCTGAATTTTGGCCTAGATAATTATTTTATTGGTTTTTTTCTCCGATTTAGGCGATTTAATTGCTAATTAAATCTATTTTCTTATTATTAATCCCTGTAAAAACTTGTAGCTATTGTTTGGTACGAATAGTGCCTAAAAGCATAAAGTGAAGAATTTCAATTTTTTGACGGTAGGAGCATTAGGTACTCTGAGAACTACAGAAATCGCAAGTTTTAGGGTACTCGATCTCATTCCAGCGCCTAGTCTAACTGGTTGTTCCATATCTACCCCGAAACTGGTTGCTTAAGTTAAAAGCACTGATTGAGTTGTTTAACCTCGCTTGCGAGTTACGGAGGCTAGGTTAAGTACAAAGAAGCGCTACCAGCTTTTGACTAAGTGCTAAAACTTAAAGCCGAGACGACTTCATCTCCTGGTATTTACGAGGCTACAGGCTTAGTAGAGGACAG
This sequence comes from Coleofasciculus sp. FACHB-712, assembly GCF_014695635.1. Lineage (NCBI taxonomy): Bacteria > Bacillati > Cyanobacteriota > Cyanophyceae > Coleofasciculales > Coleofasciculaceae > Coleofasciculus > Coleofasciculus sp. FACHB-712. The sequence goes on from NZ_JACJOQ010000442.1 coordinate 23,999, forward strand.
TATCAAGAAGCGATCGCCCACTCGCCAACTATGATGCAGCCATTCAACCCCAGCCAAATGACCTATTAGCGTTGTTTGACAAAGGGAATGCTCTGCCTGAATCGGGACGTTCTGAAGCATTCAAGAATCATTAAAATAATGATTCAAAATTAAAACGGCTCATAATTTTGAATCATTATTTTAATTCCAAATTAATTTAAAATCTCGCCTCCGTAGAGGTTGTGGATGGAAATATATACTCTGACAGCTTCTGGGACTAAATAACGAATCGAGTGTTTTTGGCGACAATAGTGGCGAATCAAACTTGATGAAATGCCCACTTTCGGCATTTTCAACAACTGCCAGCGAATCGTCAACTCTTGGGCGACAAGCTGTTGAACAATCTGCTGGCAGAGCAAATTTTCTCGGTTATCATCCACCGGGATCGGCAGTTCTTCTGGACGCGGTGCCACCAACCATTCACAAGCGGGTACAAGTTCCTGCCGTCGATGCCAACGAGGTAAGGTTCTGAAAGCGTCCGTGCCAATAATCCAGTGCCAGCGGCTATTCGGGTAGAGAATCTGGAGGTCTAAAAGGGTATTAATGGCATAATCTGGACGGGTGCAATTTGTCTCTAGAGGCGAGAAAACAAAGTTTGGATGGTCTGCGATCGCTTGTTGCACCATTTGAGCGCGATGCTCAAATTCCACCGCCACTTTGTAGGCAGGACAGCGACTCGGTACCCAAATGACCTGGTTTAGAGCCGCTTGAGATAAAGCAGTTTCCGCCATCAACAGGTGTCCACAGTGAATGGGATCAAAGGTTCCACCCAAAATTCCCAAGTTTTGCATACAAGATCCGTTGTGGCTTGTTTCCTATTCTCTAGGTTAAGCAGTAAAAATGCGGATGATCTGCTACTGTCTTGGTGTTAGTCTTTGCAGGAAGTTTCCGGACTGAAATGCATTTTGACGTGTAAAGATAAAAACCATCCCATGATAGAAGCCGCTCTATTTAGGAATGACCTAAAGTGCAGTTATAGCGACCGAAAGCGGATTCTGCGATCGCGCTCTGGGATTGTGCTGTAAATCTTGGCAAGGTTGTATCAAGAAAAATCAATTCTTGATATGATAGCGCGTGTTATCCGTGCAGCCTGGTGTGGTGTGGTGTGTAAGGAGCTAAGATGCCGAATACTGTTGATTTTACCGGGAGGCCGTTTCATTTCATCGGCATTGGTGGAATTGGAATGTCAGCTCTCGCCTACGTTCTAGCCAAGCGTAAGCTGCCTGTATCTGGATCGGATATTCATTCCAGCCATATTACTAAACGTTTGCAGGCCGTTGGCACTCATGTTTTTGGAAGTCAAGACGCCGCAAACTTGGAATTTTTTCAACCAACCGAGGACTCAGCCTACGAAGCATTACCAACGGCAGTCATTGGTATAAGCGATCGCCTGGAACCCTCCAGGGAACCTGTAGAAACTGGAGCAACTCGGTCGAGTAATCGAGGGTCATCTACGAACCTAAGGGCAATGGCTCTGCCCCAAGTGATTTGTTCAACTGCAATCAATCCGGCAAACTCTGAATATCGGGCAGCTATTGAATTAGGCTGTCCGATTTTTCATCGTTCTGATTTATTAGCAGCTTTGATTCAGGATTACCAAAGTATTGCTGTCGCTGGTACTCATGGGAAAACTACAACTAGCAGTTTGATTGGGTATTTACTGCTACAAGCAGGATTAGACCCAACAATCGTGGTAGGCGGTGAAGTGAATGCCTGGGGAGGCAACGCACGGTTAGGAGACGGTCCCTATCTAGTCGCGGAAGCGGATGAATCAGATGGGTCGTTATCGAGACTCTCAGCCGCAATTGGTGTGATTACAAATATTGAACTGGATCATCCAGATCACTATGAATCGCTCGAAGAGGTGATTAGCACCTTCCAGATATTCGCTAAACGCTGTAAAACCTTGGTGGGGTGCATTGATTGTGCTGTAGTTAGAGATTCTCTGCAACCCGCAATCAGCTATAGCTTGCAGCGAGATTCTGGGGCTGATTATACGGTCGATCGGGTGGATTATCGGGCGGATGGCACAGAGGCACAAGTTTGGGAACAGGGAGAAATTCTGGGGAAGCTCTCCTTAAAGTTGCTAGGCAAGCACAATCTCAGCAATGCCCTAGCAGCCGTGGCTGTGGGTCGTCAGCTGGGGATGGATTTTGAGGTAATTGCAGAGGCGATCGCGACCTTCGAGGGTGCCCGCCGCCGATTTGAGCTGCGGGGCGAGCGTAATGGCATCTACTTTGTGGATGATTATGCCCACCATCCCAGCGAACTTCTGGCAACCCTGTCAGCAGCTCGCTTGCAAGTGTTGCCGCCGCGAAGGCTTGTCGCTATTTTCCAACCACACCGCTACAGCCGGACGCTCGCTTTTTTACCGGAATTTGCTCAATCTTTTAAAGATGCCGATATTGTGATTCTCAGCGATATTTATAGCGCCGGAGAACCTAATTTGGGGCAGATTAGCGGTGAACAAGTCGCGGAATTAGTGGCGGGTAATCATCCGAACGTGCATTACCAACCGTCTCTCCCATCCATCTGTAAGTTACTTACAGATACCCTTCGACCGGGCGATTTGGCTCTGTTTTTGGGGGCGGGGAATCTAAATCAGATTATTCCTGAGGTCATGGCGTTCTATCAAAAAACTGACGAAGCCAGTCTCAAGTAATCGGTGATGACTGAATCCGTTAGCTGCATTGAAGTCGTACTTATGAGTAAAGAAGTTCCCAGCTAACAGATTCACTCAAAATTACTCAAAACTCATGTTGTGGCCTCAGCTGTCTCGGCATTCAAATTTGTGAATTGATATGACTCTCTCTTATGATCCAGCCAGCGTTGTAAACGCTTCTTCCCCCCAGAAAAAATCCACCAAGTCTTCTTCCCCGCTTTACCTACCAGGAACCGATTGTATTGTGCGATCGCAAGCTCCCCTCTCCAGCCTGACCTCTTTTCGAGTGGGAGGACCAGCCGAATGGTATGTAGCTCCCCGCCGTACCGAAGAACTGCAAGCTAGTTTTGAGTGGGCGCGGTATCAAGAATTGTCGATCACGCTCTTGGGAGCCGGTTCAAACTTACTGGTGAGCGATAAAGGTCTTCCCGGTTTAGCCATCTGTACTCGCCATCTCCGCCACACCAGCTTCGACCCCGAAACGGGTCAGGTGAGTGCAGGTGCCGGAGAACCCATCGCCCGCCTCGCATGGCAGGCAGCAGAACGCGGTTGGCAAGGGTTGGAATGGGCTGTTGGCATCCCCGGTACAGTCGGCGGCGCAGTGGTGATGAATGCAGGCGCTCACACCAGCTGTACCGCTGATATTTTAGTCAACGTCCAAGCCCTCTCACCCAGCGGAAAAGCTGAGATTTTGACACCACAACAACTGGGATTTGCCTACCGCACCTCAATTCTGCAAGGAGGCGATCGCTTGGTGACACAGGCAACCTTCCAACTCCAACCGGGAGCCGACCCAGCTCAAGTTATGGCAACAACTGCCAAACATCTAGAGCAACGGCGAACCACTCAACCCTACCATTTGCCAAGTTGCGGCAGCGTTTTCCGCAATCCCGATTCTCACAAAGCTGCCTGGTTGATCGAACAAACCGGACTCAAAGGCTACCAGATTGGCGGTGCCCAAGTCGCCCAACGCCATGCCAACTTTATCCTCAACTGTGGCGGTGCTAAAGCAAGCGATATTTTCCATTTGATTCGCTATGTTCAGCAGCAAGTGGAACAGCATTGGTCTCTGTGCTTAGAACCAGAAGTGAAAATCTTAGGTGAGTTTCAGCCTGCTTAAAGGTGTCGCCAGACGCCAGGGATACTAAGATTGAAATTGGCTTGCAAGTCTATCGCATACGGCATTAATAGTTATGACACAGAAAGGATTTGGCTTTGGCTTAGGCAAAATGAAAGAACTAGCCGAAGCTTTTAAAAAAGCCCAGCAGGTTCAAGAAGGTGCCAAAAGGCTCCAAGAAGAATTGGAGCAAATGGAGATTGGGGGAGAGAGCAGCGGTGGAAGCGTTAAGGTTTTCCTCAGCGGCAATCAAGAACCTCTGCGGGTAGAAATTTCAGCAGACGCCTACAATCAGGGAGCAGATGCTCTAGCTGAACTTGTAACAGCGGCAATGAAAGATGCCTACGAAAAATCCACGGCAACAATGCGATCGCGGATGGAAGACCTCACCAGTGGACTCGACCTGCCACTGTAACCCTTAAGGGATTTCCCAGGCATCAATAATCTGCCGCTCTTCTTAGGCAGGCTTCTCGCCTGCCACCTACTTATCGTAGAGAGACGGCTAGCAGGCAAAACTGCGGGAATATTTCCTAGGTTTAGAAATCTTTATAAGATAGGCACAATAACTTCAGGGATAGAGGAGAATTTGGCTCTACATTACTTGTTCTCTCCTCTGCTCCCTCGCTCTCCTGCCTATTGCGGCTGCTTTGCTGGCTGTATCTGTAGCCTTGGTAACTCCAAAAACGTTTTGTAGAGCCGATCTGCCATTACTGTATTGGCTTCATCCGTCAAGTGAATGGCGTCTGAAAAAGCCTGACCTGGGAAATTCTGGTAAAGCTTGTAAAAATTCAGCACTTTCACATTTTGCGGAAAACTTCTCTGTAACTGCCCAGTCTTTGTGTCTAATTGTCCATACCCGGCTTGCACTCGTTGGGTGTAGGTTGAACCGAGTTCGCTTAAAAGCTCCCGTTCTCTAAGAGAAAGATTATTGGTTGAGCGCCCCGTAATTTCTGGCTGAACCACCAAAACCAAAGGAATCTGCGCTGCTGCTGTCAGACGAACCATCTGTGTCTGGTGATTTTGATAACGCTTGACCCGACGCTCCAGCTCAGTGGTGTTAGCTGGCAGACGTTGTGCTAAAGGGACGCTTTCTTCTCTCACTGCCATCGTCAGCTGCTCTACAGTCGGTTGCGGTTTCAACACCCAATACTGTGTTGCTTTAACTAAATAGGTTTGATTGAGCCAGCGCTTCATGTCCTGAGTCAGGTCAAACCACAGATGTCCTGCTGCGTTGTTCAGAAATTTTTCTACATAAGGGATATTCGTTTCGTTTTCAGTGCTGGGTAGCATTAAATCTGCATACCCGTTCAAAACCACAATTGCATCAGGCTGGTAAGGCAAAATCTGGAGGGCAAGCCCAGCCAGTTCGTTCCCCGAAGTATAGCCAGGAACCGCCGCGTTAATGACACGATAGTTGCCTTCCCGAATCCGTAG
>NZ_JACJOQ010000443.1:0-9418 GCF_014695635.1 Coleofasciculus sp. FACHB-712
TCCGTGTGGCAAACGCCTGTGGCAACAATCCGAACCAAAACCTCTCCAGCTTTTGGCCCTTCCAGGTCAATTTCTTCAATTTCTAAGGGCTTGCCAGTTTCCCAAGCGATCGCGGCGCGTGTTTTCATCGTGACTTCCTGCCAATTTTGTTCAGCACTACATCATCCCGAACTTTGTCCTAGATAGAGAGCGCTGTAATTCTTACTTTAGCGATCGCGGTTCGTTTCGCGGATATAAAGTGACCCAGAAGCTATAAAAATATGTTTGTAAACGCCCCCTCAATCCATACGTTGGTTGAATAAGCCGACTTTCTCACTTGTGGCTTAGGATAGGCTTGCAAAATTCCTACTTCGGGTAATTAAGGATGTGGCACAAAAAAAGTTTGTGGTGGATCTTGGGAGGATTGGGAGGAAGTGCGATCGCTATCTTTGCTTTACTCAATTTCTCCCACTGGCATCGTCTCCGTAGGTACGAGAAGATTCCTGATTTGAGGGCTGTGCAATGGAGTGGTAAAAACCTAGCGGGTGCTAATTTCTCCCGCCAAGTTTTCCGAGAGGCAGATTTATCGGAGGCAAATCTGCGACGGGCAAACCTCCAAGGGGCAGACTTCTCTGGTGCCGCTACTCGCTTGATTGACACCGACTTACGGGAAGCAAATTTAACCAATGCTTTACTCTCCGGGACTCAGGCTACCAGAGCCAATTTCTCTGGGGCAATCTTGCGTGAGGCTGACTTAAGCAACGCTAGCCTGAATGGTGCCCGTTTTAGAGATGCTGATTTGCAGGGAGCAAATTTGATTGGGGCAAAACTGGTAGGGGCTGATTTCAGCGAACTGAAGCACGATCCGGCTTATCTCGATCGAGCGGATTTGACCGATACGGGGATTACGGGATTTCGCGATGCACGGCTTTGCAACGCCACTATGACAAATGGTGCAATTTCTAAACAGGGTTGCTTTTGGCCTTCCTACGATTTGAAAAAAGCAGCGCAAGCTCAAGATTGGCGCTGGATGGATTCGGCAACCAGTTATCTATTTCAAGAGGCGGTGATTCCTGGAGATGCCAAGGCACTTGAGCAGACTGTAGACGAGATTACACCCGAACAAATCCGGGCTATGCCCTGTAAACATCTTAAAACTCTAGATCAACTTTGGCGTCACGCAAGCGGCGATCGCTTTGGGTTCGGCATTCAGCGGCAAATTTGGGAAAGTTCTCAAGTAAATCGAGATTACACCAAGTTCGGAGAAGCTGTGGGATGGAAGCAGAACGGAACTTGGCTCAAATTTAATGATTTAAAGGCTAAAGAGTCCGCTTCCAATGGCAGTGTTCTCCCAATCGGTCATTTTCCCCGGCACTCTTGGCAAGTTCTGGAACCTACTAAGACCGAGCCTACTCGCTTTCGCCGTGTGGGATTTGGGGAATGGATGGCACGACTTAAAGCCTGTGGAATTTGACCGAGCTGCTGTCTCAGTGGAATAACAAGGTGCAATCCTCTTAGGAAGGCTTACCGTAGGTATCGCGTTCCCTGAAATTTAAGCGCGATCGCTCATTTCTGCTTCAGCCTCACTGCTTTCTAACTGGTTTGTTGTGCGTCCTTTTTGCCTGGTCAAGGACTCAATAAAATCAAAATATTCAATTTGAAAGCAAGTGTTAGACTTGCTTCCCAACTGCTACCCAATTTTCTCTTGAGAATCTCTTCCATTTCCCTCAAATCTTCTTCAGTTTTGGGCAATCGATATTTTGGGCTATTAGGATTCCCGCGTTTAATCAGAGCCTCAATTGCTTCATCATCCTCTCGGTGAGCCAAAACATAGGCTCTCAGTTCTTGACGGGTCATTCTGCTAAAGTCAGGCTTCGTCATCATTAAAGCAACCTTGACCATCGGAAAAAATTAGAACTTTCACTCCTCTCAGCTATACTAACCAAGGATAAACAGGGTCTTGGTGTTCTGGTTATACCGAAATACATGGATAGGCTGATAGCCATTTGAGAGCCTCTGGCATACTCTGACACAGGCAAGAGCCTGTTCTGCTGTAGGCATACGCTGTTATTCACATGATAGCGAGTATCACCCTACCGTAAAAGATGTACTTTACTGGCTTGAAGTAACCGAATAATCATCTTCTAAACATTGGCGAGCGCACTTAAGTAGCGAGAGTGTCAAAGTTGCGAGCGCCAAGGTGCAACAGGATATTCGTAGATACGAAATAGGTCGCCGCTAAGGGTGTTCTTCCAATTTGGGTGATTTTTGCTACGAAATGGGCACTATAGATATATAGATTCCTCTGTGTAAGAGTTTGGGTGAATATTTGTGGATGATTGTAGACTTGTCGTAGCTGTGCAGTTACCAGATGGCTCCCTTTTCCATCAGCCAAAATTTATACAACCTGTAGGGGAGTTCCTCACTAAACCAGCACCAGAACTTATAAGGTTGCATAAAGGTAGCTTGCTTTGCGATCTGCTTACAAATGATCTGGGTATTGTTAATTTTAGTAATAACAAGTTAGAGCTAGACTACATTAAGCCTTTTGGGCGTCGAGATGTTCGTCAAGAAAGTATGCGTTTACTTGGCAAACTTGCTGAAGCACTGATTGTGCGCGAATGCCGTGAAGATCCAGATAAAAATCGTTTCTGGGCAAGTCTTGCTAGGCGTGGTAATCAAGTTAAAATTTTAGATGAGTACGTCGCTATAGGAACAGGGTTTCAAAATATTAAGAATCATCCTAATTCAAAGCTAAGAGGAAAGTACAACCCAAATGATACTCAACGAGACATTATATGGGTTAAGAGAGATGACGAAGCTTCAGAGCTTATGACCAGTTCAAGTAGTGGAGTGCGATATTCAGCAGGTCTTCAAATCAAAGTAAGTAGAAACAAAGATAATGTTCTCAAAAGTATTCGGAATAAAGATTATTTTGTTCCAGTGGTCTACTTCGACTTAAATGGGGGCTTCTCGTATGTAGCAAGGAAACTACAGGAAGATGCAGAAAGGATCGGTGCCAATCACTGGCAAGTTGGAGTAGATTTGATTCAAGGTAGAGACGTTTCAGAAGAGCTACACTACAACTTACTACAGTTTTTACCTGTACTCGATCAATTATTTAATGGTGATATCGAACTATCAAACTTGTTGACCGAGATACCAGAAATTCGCACAGCAATTACAAACCGTTTGATACAAAGTACAAGGCTTCCAACTCAGCAACCCGTTAAAGTTTGGACGTTACCTACCTAAGGTGTATTGGCTTGCACGGAACCAAGGGAATGTATGCTAATTTGTATAAGCGATCGCTCTCCCGCTATCAGGTGTAAACTACAACCGGAACTCGCTTAAACGCAGGTATCCCAGACTGCTTATCTATACGCGCTTTGAAGATGACATTAACTTCGGGGTAGAACATCATCGCTGCTCCTTGACGCACACCACCAAAGATAATTTCAACATCCTCTAACTTGCCTGCATCGCCTTGCACCGTCACTCGTTGATGCTCTTGCCATCCTGCTTGTTTTGCATCGGATGGGTTCATTAAAATGCAGTTGCGGTGCGGCATTCCTCGATATTTGTCGCCTGGTTTATAAACTACCGTGTTGTGTTGCGAGTAGCTGCGTCCCGTCATCAATGCTAATACAATGCTCTGGGTAGATTCCGTTACTCCAAACTCTTTTACTTCCGGTAAATGCAATTCCGGTAATGGCGTGACAAACATATTCGCTTTACCGGACGATGTAGCAAATTTGGGTTCGTTGAAAATGCGTCCGGCGATGGTAAATTCTTCCTTGGTTTCATCAATCGTCGCCATCTGCTCAAAGCCAGGAATTGTTTTGGAAATCAGTTGGCGGACATATTTAGTATCTTGTAGTTTGCGCCAATCAACCGGATCGCTGCCAAGAATCCGATGCGCTAATTGTGTGAGAAATTCCACCTCCGAAATCAAATCCGCATCCTTGAGATGGGTTTTACCAACATCATTTAGCCGCACAAAGTTGTTGCCGGATTCCGTAGTAGTTTGGTGCGGATTTTCAAAGCGGTTAAATACGGGAATGATGATGGTATTTTTCTGCGCTAATCCGTGAAAGTGTCCTAAATTCGGTTTGGTGGCGAGGTAAATAATCATTTCAATATTGCCTAAAGCTCGCTTTGCTTGATTTAAGTCAGGGTTCGCCGCATACAGATTCCCACCCAGGCAAATCAACGTGTCTACTTTGCCTGCATCAGCCGCATCAATTAAGTCGCGGGCGCGATATCCAGGGTTGCGGTTGAGCGATCGCCCTAGCAATTTCTCTAACGCTTCTTGAATCTCTTTTTTGAGTTGGACTGTGACTCCCATCGAGCCAAAACCCTGGACGTTGGAGTGTCCCCGGATCGGCATCGTACCGCCGCCGTCTTTGCCCGCATTCCCCGTCAGCAGCGCGGTGTTAGCGATCGCATAGATGTTATCCACGCCGTTTTCTTGCTGCGTTGCACCCATCGCCCAAGCAAACACCACACCTTTTGAAGAAGCGATTATTTCTGCGGCGACTTCGATCTCCTGTTGGGAAACACCGCAAGTTTGCGCGATCGCTTCCCAGGAAATAGAGCCAGCATAATCGACAACCGCTTCCCAACCCTCAGCATGGGCGCAAAGATAATCTGTTTGAATTAAGTTGCGTTCAATTAGCGCTTTTTGGATGCCAATAAATAGCGCCACATCGCTACCGGGAATCGGTTGCAGATAAAGTGAGGAAATCTCCGATCCAGTAAATAGCGACTTGAGGGGAAACGCTGGAGATGCAAACTTAACCAACCCCACTTCCACTACTGGATTAACAACAATAACTTTGCCACCGCGATCGCGCAACTCGATCAGTTCGTTCATTAAACGCGGATGGTTAGCAGGTGCATTCGACCCAATCAGCACCACGCAGTCTGCCTTTTTCAGGCTATCCAGACTCACCATTGAGGTACCAGAGCCAAACATCTGCTTCAGTCCCACCGTCGAGGGGACGTGGCACAAATCCGAGCAATCTGCCAAATGATTCGACCCCAGCGATCGCATCATCAGTTGCAGCAGATAAGCCGCTTCATTCGACGATCTCCCAGAACTATAGGAAGCGACTCGTTCCGGGGACTTGCGAAAACCAGCTTCGCTAATCTCGTAAATCTCATCCCAGGAAATCCGCTCGTAATGAGATTTTCCCTCGCGCAGAATCACGGGAAAGCTGAGACGACCCAGCCGATCCGCTTCTAAGGAAGTTAACTGCTGGAGTTCGGCGATACTGTGGCGATCGAAGAAATGATTTGAGACGGCTGGTTGCAACTCGGCGGAAATTGCCTCTACGCTTTTGGCGCAGCGTTGCATCGTTTCCCCCAACTCGTTCGCGAAGCCACCTTTTTGTCCCCCCGTTCCCCAAGCACAGGACAAGCAAGCACTTTTATGCAACAACGTTTGCCACAGTTTTGGCCCTTCGGGTGATAGGGTATGCTCTGCCCAATATTGCACGACGGGCAAACCGCCACCCATTTCTGGAGCATTGTTGGTTGCTTTCGTTGCGTCTTCTGGTTTAATTTCTGCGTCCATACAGCTTCCTCTTGAATGCAGCGCCACTCATCTGTCAGCCTGGAATGCGTTCTATCCCTCGGAATTTATCTTGAGCCAAATACTATCTAGAGGGACTTGAAATCAGCGTAACTCATCAAAACTTATCTCGCACGATTGTATGGATGTGCGATCGCTGAGAGCTTTTTCCTAGAAAATTAGCTTCTCAAACATCCTCTAATCTTTTCAATCGTAGTGGGATCTCAGCCCTTAAGTAGATTTTCAGATGCCTGCCCCCAGCCTGCAACTGCGCCGTGGAATAATGAGTACACAACTGTTCCTAAAATTTTTATGACCACTTCTCAAAGCCAGGGCTATCTCGTCACGATCATTTGCGAAACGGTATTGCAAGATCGCCTAGTTAAGCTGCTCAGCGGATTGGGTGCTTCTGGCTACACTATTATTCCAGCCAAGGGCGCTGGTAGTCACGGTAAACGTATGGGAGATATCGCTGGCTATAACACCAACATTGAAGTCAAAACCATTGTGTCAAAAGAGATATCAGACCAATTGCTAGAAGACCTAAAGGAGTTTTCGAGCAATCATGCCTTGATTGCCTTTCGTCAAAAGGTAGATGGCTTGTTTGATTAAGTAGTTGAATCTAAACTCTGACTGGGGCGATCGATTTCCACTTGCCGAGTTTTAAGCGTTGTCTGCGGAATATTCAAGATTGCGATCGCTCATCCTGCCAACGCACCAAGATACACTATTCCGCAGATAGGATGGGCAGGAACAAAAAATGATCGACTTCTTGCCCTTACAGAAACAGAGTTAAGGCTAGGACTCATCGGTTTCAGGGATTAATAATTCTTGGGGGCGCACAATTGTAATACCTGATATGCCAGTAAAATCCCTTGGATTGAAAGTCAGAAGATGCGTAATTCCATGTGCAAGCATGACTGCAACGATACGAACATCATGAGTGCGCTTACCCATCACTCTATTGATTGTGACCAAATCTAACCAATTTGGAAAAATCTGCGGAATTTCCTCTAGCAACGGAAAGCGATCGAGAAGCTGATCTACTGTGTTTCTCGTTTGCTCAACAGCCCACCCTAAACCATTCACTTCAATTGGTCGGGTAGCAACAACCCAAAATTCAACAAGCACTTGTGCTGTTAGAAAACATTCGTTTTCCTGTGTAAGTAAACAGGATATTGCGTCTATTGCAAGGCTATGCTGCACATCGGTGGGGCTGCTTAAACGTAAAACAACATTAGTATCAAGCAGATATCTCGTCATTCCTCATAAATGCTGTCGCGGCTGAAGGCTTCATCAGACAGACTTGGACTATTTTTGGGAAGTTGCGATACCCATTCACTTAACTCTCTAGCTCGTTCTGCTGGCGTTGCCCTTTGCCAGAAGGGAACAGATGATTCAACCCGTCTGGATTGAAATTCAAGGAAGGCGATGAAATCAGCGATCTTCTTAAGTTGCTCTTCGTTTAACTTGTCTAGGTCTTGCTTAAGCTTTTCTCGGAGCATGATTATAACGATCGTCCGAAAGCAGATTCCTTCTATTGTAACCAATGCGATCGCCCATTTCTGCTTCAGACTAACTGCTATCTTACTGGCTTCTAAATCCTTCCTGCCAAGTTAAAAATTCAACAAAATTAAGAACCTCATACAATTTCGGTTGAGGTGTCTCAATTCTGGCTTAGCATGAACGGCGTTCATTAGGAGGGGTAAAAAAGCTATCTCCTTTTGGCTGTTTAACGTTTAATATCAGTGGGGGCAGATACCTGGAACACACTGCCAATTGTCAAAACAGCTATCTGCTGTACTAATTTGTTAACTCTCGCGGTGCAACTACTTATTACAGGACAAAGATTACATTGGTTCATTCCGTTCTTTAAATATCGTGAGTGTTCGCAAATCCGGATCGGGGCGTTCTTCTAATTCGTTATTAAGCAGCAAAAGAACATAGCTTGGCGGCTCATCTAAAAGTTCGATTTGAGTATAAATTTGCCGATAATTATTTATTTCACTATCTAATTCTTGACGTATATTTGGCTCAATTTCTTCAAAAAATGACTCCTCTAATTGAAGAATAAAGTTTCTCCAATATTCAAATACTCGGTTTGGTAAATCGCCCGCTCCATATCCATGACAACATACTAAGCAATGCCACGGATTCATGTATGGTATTAAAGCCTGGAAATGTTTGGTTTTGCTTTTCCCCATACTCCGTAAATAGTGAACTGAGAAGGCAGAAAGAATGGAACAACCATAGCTCTCTTGCACTGGATAGTAAGTATTACAACTCCAAGGAATATTAGGTAGGGTATTCCAGTTTGAGTAAAGGCAATACAAAGGAACGCGAGGAAAGGGTTTCTGGAGAGCTTTTTCTATGAGAATGTCACATTGAAATTGTGAAGAGTTATTTTTTCTGTAATGGAGATGCTCAAAGGAGTTAGTTTTAAGGTCTATAACTTTAGCTTGAACTCGAAAACCAATCCATTTGCTGCTAGAACCAGTAAACCACCATTCCCAATCAGCACCATTTGACCCTTCGTCATGTTTGCTGAATGTACGACTGTAAATTTCGGATGAGTGCCGAATTTTTAACTCAAGAATGGTTAAATCTGTTAGAGTTTCTTCTCCAATCTGACAATCTACAGAACGTCCTCTTGCAAGCATATCCCATGTCCAAAGGGCACGGCTCCTGAAAGTGTCACATAGAGTTGGGCACATTTTAGAAAATATAAAAATTAGAAACAATTATATTATTTCCCAACCTAAAAGAGGTCTAACTCTTATTAAACTGGCTTTTTTAGTATACTGCCCAGATTTAGGTGAATATCCGGAAACTAAACTTAACGGTGTATCACCCTAATCTGGCTAGATAGGCTGGCAGTTTGTCAGTACATGAAGCCCAGACGGGTACCTAGACCGACAATATCAGTATATCTTCCAGCGAAACGTGGGATTTCGTAATGAGTCCATCAGTCTCGCAGATCGCCGAGCATTTGAAGATCGTGCCTCCCGAAAATTTTTCCCAGGTGGACGCGCCTGCGCTGAGGACAGAAGACATCGCGATCACATTTCTTCTGCGCTCCACTTTACTTATCCAATTAGCGTAACTGTAGGGCAGAAAGCTATTTGAGCGGACAATACTTTATTACATTCAGTTGTTTCCCAAAGCCATTGTCAATTGCCGACTAGATTTTGCACTATGTCTACGCTCAAGTTCCAGTAAACCTTCTTTAAGACGGACTCCACCTCTAAAACCTGTAAGTGTACCGTTGCTGCCGATGACACGATGACAAGGCACAATAATACACAGAGGATTTTTACCGTTGGCTGCTCCGACAGCACGCGCTGCTGTTGGCAATCCTATTTTTCTCGCCAGTTCTCCATAAGATATCGTTTGACCGTAAGGAATCGACTGGAGTGCTTTCCAAACCTGCTGTTGAAACACCGTACCTATGGGGGCAAGTGGTAGCGTGAATTGATACAATTCGCCATTGAAATATGCCTGAAGTTGCTCAACGGCGTCACCGTCTAGCTTCTTTTGGAAATGCCAAGTGGCTTCTGGAGACTTTGCAGCTAGCCCTTCTTGAAAGTCTATTGCCACCAGCCCAACTGAGTTTTGCGCGATTAAGATACGTCCCAGAGGGCTATCTATGAAGGTATAGAAAATTGAATCAGAAATCATAAAAATTCCTTTTTGCTTAGATTTTCCAGAACGCGATCGCCTGCAATTCTAGATAGAATTTTGGCATGGATTTACATCTGTGCATCATGGGAATGCGTTGGCGAAGCCCACTGAAAGTATCGCTTGTCAGCAACCCATACCATCGGTCAACCCAACAAATATTTATAAGAGTTGGATTGGTTTCCT
>NZ_JACJOQ010000444.1:0-22957 GCF_014695635.1 Coleofasciculus sp. FACHB-712
CAGGCTTCCACCCTGCTTTTCTGGTTTTACGTGACCTTTCATTTTCTTTTGTTTGAGCAGTCTCTGTACAAAGGCTTTGCTCACATCAAATCTGGTTGCTAATTTCCTAATCGATGTGTTTTCTTGTTCGTATGCTTTGACTACTTTTTCTCGAAAGTCGATGGAGTAAGGTTTCATTCTACCTGTTCATGCACTGACCTCAATGTACTCTATATACCTGCAATCTGCTGTATATGTCGGGTTCCGAAAGGATAACTGATATGGCGAGATTGGCATTGTTTTTCAAATTGTTTTCGGTCGTAGTCGCCGTAGCTTGCCCAAACTCTATCTTTTGATAAATATTTTTTCTTTAAAATTGAACAGGCTGATTCAAAAGAAATTCCTAGATTAACTTGTGCTTGAGTTAATGTGGTTAAATTGGTGCAAAATTGACTAACTTGGGAACGTTCGGGTTTCACGAGGATACTTTCTTTTTCCAAGCGATCTCCCGTAGCGATATCAATTGGACAAATCCCAATTTCGATGATTTCGTTTTCTTGCCCAGCGGGTGGATTTCCTTGCCAGCAAGTTGATTCAATATCAACCACAAGGATTTGGTCTAATTTCTTAGCCATTTTGGGGTGACTTCTTGTTTGGTGTGGACACCCCGTAGAGGTGCCTCTACGGGGTATTGGGAATTTGAAATAATTAGTCAGTTAATTCGGTGCGAAGTTGATTGACAACTCGGCTTAAGGCTACTGAATGGGAGGCTTTGAAAAGGATGCGATCGCCTTCTTGCACCATTTCTTTCAAACGCTCTACCACAGCCTGATGCGTCGAAAAGCACTCAGCAGGTAAAGGGGCAGCACCCAGAGCGATCGCTTCGGCTTCTTTGTCATCTACCAGCACCAGCAAAGCGTCTAGATTCAACCGCCGCGCCGCTTCTCCAACTGCGAAGTGGAATTGGGGCGATCGCTCTCCCAATTCCTTCATCGTCCCCAGAACCGCAATATGCCTTTTTCCTGGCGTTTGTGCCAACAATTGCAGTGCCGCCAGCATTGACTCTAGCCCAGCATTGTAGGTTTCATCCAAAATGGCAACATCGTTGGGCAAATCGTAGCGCTGCGCCCTCCCAGATGGCAGATTTACCGACAAACCGGCGGTTAACGATTTCCAGTCAACCTGGAGAACTTTAGCTACTGCCAAGGCTGCCAGAAAATTAGATGCATTATGACGCCCCGGTAGCGGTAACGGCAGATGCACCCCTTCGACGCACAATGTCTCGTTATCAATCAATTCCCCGCGTAAATCTCCCCCTTCCAAGCCGTAGGTAATGGTTTGCCCTTGCCAAACTGTTGCCGCAGTTTCCATTAACAAGCGGTTGTCGTGATTCAGAACAGCGATGCTATTGGAAGGCATTTCCGCGAGTAATTCGCATTTCGCTTGGGCGATCGCTTCCTCCGAACCCAACCGCCCGATATGCGCGGTTCCCACATTCGTAATTACCGCTACAGAAGGTTGTGCAATTTGTGTTAATAGGGCAATTTCACCCCTAGCACGCATTGCCATTTCAATAACAGCATAGTTATGCATTGGTGAAAGTTCTAATAGTGTTTTGGGAACACCAATTTCGTTGTTGTAGTTAGCCTGAGTTTTAAGAATGTCGCCCTTTGTTGACAAAACTGCTGCAATTAATTCTTTGGTAGTGGTTTTACCTACCGAGCCGGTTATACCGATTACAGGGATATCGAACTGCAAGCGCCACCAATGAGCGATCGTTTGATATGCTTTCAAGGTGTCTTCTAGGCACAAATGTGGAAGAGATCCCGACAATGGGTGGTCAGTAATGGCTGCGATCGCTCCTTTTTCTAGAGCAGTTTCCACAAACTCATGCCCATCAAACTTGTCTCCCCGTAGTGCCACAAAAATTTCTCCCGGCTTCAGGCTACGGGTGTCAGTTGTAATTCCTGCAACATATCTTGCTAATTCGGCGTCAGATAGATTGATTGGTTTCGCCCCTATGATTTGGGCTATTTGAGAGAGGAGGACGTGACAAGGCATGAGGCTTATGTTCAAACTTCAAGAAGATTCATCCTTATCATGCACTACGCAAAGCGTTAGAACAAAAGATGCATTTTGAGCAGTGATTTCTATCACATAATCCGCTATCTTGTCCCACTACTTTAGAGGTAGATGCGCGAAGTGAATAATTGATGCTCTGCGGCATCCGTATTTCTACTTCATCGAAACTTCACAATTTTGCCGCATATTTGCGGAACCATTTGAAGAATCAACCAAGATATGCTCTATTTGGGGTAATCTTTCTCCGATTATAGGAGTATAGAAAATAGCCCCCTTATCAGGGTGATATTTAGGGTGCATCGATTCAAGCGTCTACTACACGACAGTTGCAATAGAAATAAACCGAATCAACCGAACTGATATAAACTCAGCCCTAGCGTGCGTACGTAGGGGGGCATTGAAGTGACAACCTGGACAGACTGTTATCACCGACACACTAGCACTGAAGAGCAGCAGCTTTACGATCATTTGCTTTACTGGGTTCAACATGAATCACCCAGTCGGATGATCGAGCGATTTCGCCAGCTGTTCATGGATGGCGTGGGGTATTCAGAGCCAAAAATCTGGATGGCGCTGGAGAGAATTACGACTTCCAAGCAGGCTGAGCAGGAATTCCGGTTTATTCTTAATCGGTGCTGCCATATTCTGATCAATCGCTGGCAGATGCACCCCAATCTCCAAGCGTCCATCCCGGATTTGGTGGAAATATTCCAGACGCCTCCGGTCATGGGAACGGTTCGCTCTCGCGGAGCCAGACGTTTGCGGGAGCTGGTAAGGATTTTCAACCAGACGGAGCAATATCTGACCCTGCGACGGCTAGCCCAGGTGATGAGTCAAGCCGCAGAGGCAACTGGCAATGACTCTAAGCCTTTGGGAAGCTTAATTCGCCGGTATCCCTACCTATATGAACATTGCCTATTGAGTGAAGACAGCTCTTACGAGCATCAGCAAACAGTTCGGCAAATTCAATCCCGAATTCAGCGGGGATTTGAAGTCGATTTGTCTCAGTACGTAACTTACCAAGTACGGCGTGCCCAAGTGTCGCGTCAGACTTGCCCCAGTCAACGCGAACGAATTATCCAGCCGGTGACGAATCCAACGTTATTGAGCGATCGCGAACTGGGTGTTGCTCTCAAACAATTTTACGGCAAAGTAGAAGGCTCCCACACCTACCGAGATTTATCACAGCGCTTCCTCACCCACACCAGCCAAACACCTTCCTACAGAGCTTTTAAATGGGATTTATACGAATATCTGACCGCTTCCATTGACCCAGAATTTGGTAAACGTCAGTTTAACGAGCGCTTGTATGCCCAGCTAAAAAACACTCTCCCGAATAGCGATTCCCAAAGACCTAGCGAATTCTTGATTGTCCGAACTTGTAGTCAATTGTTGAACTTTTTAGTGGTAGAAAGTCCGCAGCGACCGAATCACTATGTCTTCGTCGATCTGATTACGAATTTGGGGGCGACATTCACAACCGGCTTGCTTTTGAAAATAGTGCTGCTGTGCCGCAAGGTCAAGCCCTACTTGGAAAAGCGATTTTCAATTCTTTTTAACCACTACGAGTCTTATGCCAGAGATGGTGTGCCGTGGTTAATCAAATCTCTGGAAAATCTGAATGTAGCTTTAAGCCTACACTTTGGGGATGCTGATGTTTCCTGCTTGAGCCAAATATTATGAGCTAAATATTATCAGGAATTGCCGCTGCTTGCCCCAACGAAGGCAAGAGGCATTATTTTTTACTTTTCTAGTTTTTCCAATTACCACTACATTTCATCTGTCTATTGCCCCGAATTCAGCAGGGGTTCAGGAAAGCTGATGTGTAGCCTCACAAAAGTGAAATGGTAACAGTTAGCTCAAATACAATCCCTAACCCCCTAAGCCTCCTTCCCTTAGTGGAGGAATTGAGGGGGTTCGCGGGGGCGCAAGGAGGGTAGACAGACGAAGAAATCCGACTTCTGCTGCTGGTGAAAAACAGTTTTCCCCTGATTTTGTACGCCTGCTTAATGAAAAGTTAGGAACGGTTCGATTCAGAAAATAAATTTTATGCTAGAATCTTGCTCGTGAATCAGAATCGGATGTAAGCTTTGTTACTCGCGCAGCAAGTTTATCTCTACTGTGTGGGCAAATAGCTCTCCGAAACTGGAGCTTGAAAATATTGAATGGTGGAGATATTTCCGTGTCGATATATGTAGGAAACCTATCCTACGAAGTTACGCAAGACGATCTCACATCTGTCTTTACAGAGTACGGAACCGTTAAACGAGTTCAGCTGCCTACAGATCGAGAAACGGGGCGGATGCGTGGCTTTGGATTTGTAGAAATGGGAACGGATGCTGAAGAGGAAGCTGCAATTGAAGCCCTCGATGGAGCAGAGTGGATGGGTCGCACCCTGAAAGTAAATAAAGCCAAACCCCGTGAAGATAGGGGTGGGAGTCGCAGTCCAGGAAGCAGGAGCGGTCAAGGAGGAGGAGGAAATTTCTCTTCCCGGCGCTATTGAGCTAGTGGCTTAATCATGTCAACTTGAGATTGGAATAACAGCAAAGATCGATTGCCTGTAATTCTCCGCTTGATTTCGGTTAGGGACTAGCAGTGTTAGTTGGTCAAAATTGAGTAAAAATGCGCCCAGCATCTTACGACTACACCAGACCAGGTTAGTCGTAAGATGCTGGGTGGCGCATGGTACAATCAATGCTTAGGGTAGCTTAAGTGTGCTGCTCGCCCGTCGTTTGGCTGGAGTCATCTCAGGTACTCAGAGCGACTGAATAAGGTAGGGCTGCTCCTGGAAGTTCGAGACTGAGTACGTTGGTAGGCTAATCGCACTCGTCGGGAAAAACAATAAGCAAAAAGCTTTGTACAGAAGCGATATTGGGTCTGTACAACTCCAGTACGCAAATGGTCTGGAGGTGAGTAGGGCACTAGAGACTCGGCAGCCAAGTCTTTACCCGAAACACACCGAAAACGGCAGTAGAGGCATGGTCATAACCCTTGCCGCTGCGCCAATCGCAGGAGGAATGAACGAAAGCTGCGATCGCTCAAGCAAAGCCATCGATCGTGGATTAAGTTCACACCCGAAAAGCAACTTAATCACCTATACAGAGGAATCATCAAGAATGACCCAAGTGGTTTTAGGCGAAAATGAGGGAATAGAATCAGCTTTGCGCCGCTTCAAACGGCAAGTATCCAAGGCTGGAATCTTAGCAGATTTTAGATATCGGCGGCATTTTGAAACTCCCATAGAAAAGCGCAAGCGCAAGGCAACTGCTGCCCGCCGCAAAAAAAGACGTTTTGGGTAACAAAAGTGAGTTGCCCTGGCGTGCTACCACTACAGCATCAGCTAGGGCGCTTCTTTAGATTCTTTATTTGCCATAACACTACGGCTATTGTAAAGACTCATAGATTTCTCAACTCCTTGTTTGAGGCTCAACTCCACCGCCTCAACCACGAGTTGCATGACATCAGACAAAGCTTTACTTTCATCAGGGGAAAACCGACCCAAGACGTGGGAAACCGTGTCCTGTTCTACTTTGGTTTTACCGATGCCAATCCGCAATCGAGGGAAATTTTGAGTACCGAGATGAGCGATCGCAGACTTCATTCCATTATGTCCCCCAGCCGAACCAGAAAGACGCAAGCGAATCTTTCCCAGCGGCAAATCCATATCGTCATAAATTACTAGGACAGACTCTGGCGGCAATTTATACCAATCCGTCACCGCGCGAATTGCCTGTCCGGAGAGATTCATATAGGTAAGGGGTTTGAGTAACCGCACCTTGTCTCCGTGTAATCCGCGTCCCTCCCCAAACTCCCCCTGGAACTTGCGATTTTCACTCTTGGAAATTTGCCAGGAACGCGCTAAGGCATCAATCACTTCAAACCCGATATTGTGTCGCGTCTTCTCGTACTTGGGTTCTGGATTCCCCAGACCAACGATTAGCTGGGGAATCACTAGAGTAGAGGTTGCCTTTCCGTTGTCAGTGGTCATTTTTTGATTGTCCATTATCAATTGTCGATGATTAGTAACCACTAACCTGGGTCAAGCGAATTAAGAAGCGATCGCTAACTTCGTCAGATTACTTGTTGAGCCTCTTCTTGGGGAACAGAAGCAATGAGTTTTTCTTGGTCTCGCTTGCGCTTTTTCGCATAAAGCTGAATGGTCGCTGCCATCGTCACAATCAGCCCAACAACGAGCCAAGTGGTAATGTCTGTAGGCAGGCTATTCTTAAACACAGCCAGCAAAACAATCACCACTAAAAGTAACGTCGGCGCTTCATTCAAAGCGCGTAACTGCTGACTATTCCAGGTGCATCGGTCTTCGGCTAACTGTTTGATGAGACGACCACAGTAATGGTGGTAGCCAATCAAAGCAGTCACCAGACCGAGTTTGATATGCAACCAACTCTCTCGTAGCACTTCAGTCTCAGTACTTACCAGACCAATTGCCATCGCTACCGTGACAATCATGCCCGGTGTAGTGATGATGTTGTAAAGGCGTTTTTCCATAATCTGATACTGATTCTTCAGAATCGTTTGGGCAGGTTCTGGCTGTTCCGACGCCTCTACGTGATAAATAAATAAACGTACTAGGTAGAACAAGCCTGCAAACCAAACCACAAAGCCGACAATGTGAAAAGCCTTAAACCAGAAATAAGCCATCAATCGTGTCCTCTACAGTCAAACTCTGTAAAATCAACAAGTTTTTGCAAGGGTAGCAGAGCAATTTTTCAAACTGAGTGCTGGAAGAGAGTTTCCAGATAGACCCGTGCTGCTTTGCGATAACTGTGCGAAGCTTCTGGGGTGCTGCCATTACCATTTTGCAGCAAGAACAGCGACAGCGCTGCGGCAAATACCCGGTCTTGATCCCAATCGGGATGAGTTTCCAGGTAATCTTTGAGAGATTCGTGTAGGTCTTCGGGAATTTCTGCCAAGATACTGATATTTGTGTTCATAGAATTCCTTTGCGTTGTCTATGGGTAAGGGCGCAACAGCCCCATGCCCTTACAAGGGTCAGTCTTGCAGTTGCCAATCACACTGACCGTCGCATCATTGTCTGCTGAGAGGGGGTAGGGTTGTCAATGCTGCGAAATATTACAGGCCGGGGTATGTCTAAAAAATATTCACGAGTTAATCAGCTTTGTAGGCGGATTTTTGTTACTTATCTTTACAAAAACTCGGTTGCTCTCGGCTGAGTTACTGTCTTTTAGAAAAATCCCCAATAGAACAGCAAAACCCGATCCGAGTGTTCAACCCTGTGGAAAAGGTCAGAGAACCTGTGGAAAAAGTTGAACGCCTTTGTGGAAAGGCTGGGGAATGGGTGGGGAAAAGTTGGGTGAAAGATAAGAATTGCAAAGTGCTAATCGAAGGACGGCTGATACTCAGTCGAGGGTTGAAATGTTGATACTTTAAAACGTTGGTCGGTTAAAATTTAACGTTTTAATCCGATCCAACATTTCAACCTTAAATGGCTATCCTACGGAATCAGGCCGCTGAAGGAGCTGGAACTGAGAGGGAATGTCCCAAAGCAGCGAAAACTTGGCGTTGCTCAAACAGGGTAACGAGGTCGCTGTTGATTTTGTTTTGGGCGGCTTCTGCTTTGAGGATTTTCAGGGCAGTTTCTACGGGCAAGCGGCGCTTATAGGGGCGATCGCTTGCTGTAAGAGCATCATAAATATCCGCAATTGTCAATATCTGAGACTGAATTGGAATCGCTTCCTGTTTCAAGCCTTGAGGGTAGCCACTCCCGTCGAGTTTTTCGTGATGCCCTGCGGCGATCGCGGGAACATCTTTGAGGTGTTTCGTCCAGGGTATCCGGTTGAGAAACTCAAAAGTGTGCGTGACGTGCGCTTGGATGATTAAACGCTCTTCGGTTGTCAGGTTGCCTTGTGGCACCATTAGCTGAGCAATCTCTGTCGGTGAGAGGAGAGGCTTGATCTGTCCATCCACATCTTGATAAGTGTAACCAGACAGCTCTTGGAGCCGTTCTGGAAGCTCTTGGGCGAGAATGTGGGGTTCGTTCGCCTCTAGTAGGAGATGCCAATATTCATTGAGTTGCGCGATCGCATCCTCTAACTGACTATCTAATTGTTGTAGCTGTTGGCAGTGGGAACAGACAATTTCCGAATCTTTATGTTGATGGCTGGGATGCTCCAGTAAATACTTAAATTTAGTCTGGGCGCATTCCATTTCCAGCGTTCGCTGCGCCACAGCAAAGCGGTTACGAATCACCTCTATCTGGGATGGGTAGAGTTTTTTCTGCTTCCCCAGAATGGCTTCGGGTGTACTGACTTTGCCAAAGTCATGTAACAGTGCGGCGTAGCGAATTTCTTGGATTTGGCGTTCGTTAAAATAAATTGACCGCAGCGATCCCGTGGTAATTGTACTGGCTTCTTGCGAGAGACGCACCACTAAGTCGGCAACTCGTTCGGAATGCCCGGATGTTGTGGGATCTCGTGTTTCAATAATTTGGACAGAAGCTCTAACAAAGCCTTCAAATAGATTTTCAATACTTTCTTGCAGCTGATTGCGTTCGATCGAGATCGCCGCCTGAGAAGCAAGCGATCGCACAACGCGCTCTTCCCAAGCAGAATAAGGTTGGGTAACATTCAGCACATTTTCAGGCGTGACAATCGCATCACGATTAACCTTGCGATTAATTAGCTGAAGCACCCCAATAATTTCCCCTTCACCGTCTTGCATGGGTAGCACTAAGACGGAGCGAGTATGGTAAGGAATCGAGCTGTCAAAACTGCGATCCAACTGATAGGGAACTTCCAGGGGTAAATTATAAGCATCCGGCAAATTTAAGCTTTCACCTGTCAGCGCCACATACCCTGCCAGACTTTTCGGAGTCAATGGCATCAAAAACTCTTGAAAGGAATCGCTGCATTGAGAATCATTTTGCGCGACCTTAAACACTAACTTGGGAGTGTCACTACTTCGCTCTACTAAATAAACACTCCCCGCATCACTACAAGTAATTTCCCGACTCTTCGATAAAATCAGATTCAGTAATTCTTTTAAATTATGACTGCTCGAAAGCGCTGTCCCGATTGCCAAAAGTTGCTCAATGAGTTCTGCTGGCTCTTTGATTTCCGGAAGCCACACTTGGTTCTTCGCTGTGATTATCTGGCAAGGGGAGACAGTCATAAGTATGCACCGTTTGATTACACGTAAGCTTGATGGTAGCTGCTTGAATATAGGTTTCTAAAAAAGCAACTCAGGCACCGCAGAGCAGGAATACCGGGTTTATCTTTGCAGCCGGTAATGCTCCTCGCTCAACCAGGAGTATTTTAATCCTAGTTTTTGGAGCGAACCTCTCTATGACTATCATCTGCTATTTCTACGCACCTCTAAACAGAGATTTTAAAGAAAAGATAAAGTTAGCAAGATTTGCGACGAAATCAGAAGCATAGTTTGTCTTGAAAGTTACTGTCGAGTCTGTTGAAAAGGCTAAAAACCGTCTTTTTAGAGTGATTACTTATTTGCATACTTCATCTATTCTTCATAATTCTTCTTGAAAAATTTACACTGGTTGCTGAGTCCTAAATTCTAATTTCCAGGTAATTTGGCGTACCAGTCATCGGCATTTTTACTGATTCTTTTTAATGACTTTCGGGAGATGCGAGCTAAGTTAGCTAGAATCAAGCTCATCTTGCCTTAAAATAGGAGTTTGTGGCGGTGATGGGCAAGAAAGCCGCATCAGAAAAAATTGCCAAGACAAGTCTTTTTGACAGTGCGAAATTGTAATACTCATTACAATTTCCCTAGTAGTTGCTCATCTGATTAGGCATAGCAGTTCTAAATAACTCGGAAAGGTGAGATCCCAGACTTCGGGAGAGAAGTCTGGGATCTGATGGGCTGGCTCACCGCTCAAATCGGATTGCTCTAGTTCGCTAACGGCGCGGAAAATTGGGAAGCTAGCACCTACCATCGGCAAGCTTCCCCGATTCATTCCATTTGTCTCAAGATAAAAATGCCCACCCGACTTTTGGGATGGTATCTCGCTTTGCCCTGAAAGTAATTAGATAAGAATTCTAATTTTGACTGGGTGGAGGCGTCCGATTCGTCAAGCGTTGAAAGGCGATTTGGATCGCTAAGGCAACTAGACCAACAGCCACTAAGGCAAAGATAGAGGTTGCCAGCGTGCTGACGCCCACCACGAGGGTGCGAACAGCGATCGCAATATTGATGGTCGTTACATTATCCGAGTGGATGGGCTTGGCAGCAAAGCTTTGAGCAATTGAATTGGTGAGGAAATAACAACCTGTTGCCATTGCTCCTGCGATCGATGCACCACTCAAACAGCGTAGAGGACTCGTGGGCGTTTGGACTGGGGCTGGTGGGTTATCTGTAGTGTTTGGATTATTCATAGGTTCATTGAGCGATTCGCAATTAGGGATCGGTGATGAATATTTAGCGCAATCAATGGGCAACAACCCGAATCCCAGCGGTGGTAAACGGTGCTACCCACAAATCTAAATTGGGTTCGGGGATTGACTTTCTTACGTGCTGCTGTACTTGTTGTGCTTTGGCTTCTGATTCCGAAAGAGCAAACACGGTTGGCCCCGAACCCGACATCATTGCCCCCAAGACCCCCGCTTCATAGAACGCTTCCCGCAGTCGCAGCACTTGGGGATACTCCGGCAATACGACTTTTTCTAAGTCATTGTGCAGTAATTGACCGATTTTCACCTGATCTTTCTTGAAGATGGCGTTAACCATCGCTCCAGAATGTACCCGTTGTCTGCGAGCCTCTAAACTATCAGCGTCAGAAACGTAGGTACTGATATACTTCTGCCGGTAAGTTTGATAAGCCCAGGGTGTAGATACCGCAAGGTTGCGGTATTTGCCCAATACCACCCAGGGATGCTCCAAATTAGGGAGGGGAGAGAGTTGTTCGCCTCGCCCAGTTGCCAGCGCTGTCCCCCCCGCGATGCAAAAGGGGACATCTGAGCCAATTTTTGCTGCCAGTTCTTGCAATTCCGACTGAGTGAGTCCTAGATGCCACAGCAAATCGATTCCCATTAAAACAGCAGCAGCATTGCTAGATCCCCCTGCTAACCCTGCCCCCACGGGGATTCGTTTGTTGATGTTAATCTCGACACCGCCGTACTGGGCAAAAGCTTGGGGAAATTCTGCCGCCATCAATTCTGCTGCGCGGTAGGCAAGGTTGGTTTTGTCTGACGGTACTAGGGGATGATCGCAGTGAACTTGGATGGATTCAGTGCTAAGCGATCGCAAATCAATTTGGTCGGTAAGACCGACACTTTGCAGCACCATCGCCAGTTCGTGATAACCATCCGGGCGATCGCTGATAATTTCCAGATACAGATTAATTTTGGCTGGGGAAATCAGGGTATAGGAACGCATTAGGGTTTTGTAGATATATGCCCACAGGCTCTCATACTGGGGCTACATAAACCAAGTTTGACGAGAGCAGGCTTAGTCAAACAAGCGATCTTTTCAGCCCGCGCACCATCCTGACAAGAGTTTGTGTAGCCGCAACTTTAGTCGTTAGGCTTGAGCAAATTACTCAAAGCAACCCACTGGGTAAGGCCCAAGTCTTCGGCGCGGGCTTGAGGGTTTACTTCTAATTGTTCCAGTATTTGGGTGAGGCGATCGCGTTCAACCACACTTTTCAGATTATTTCGCAACATTTTGCGCTTTTCGGCAAAGCCGAGTTTGACTAAATTCTCTAGGTGCTTGGGGTTCTGGGCGGGCGGTTCTATCAATCGCGGACGCAGCCGCACTACCGCTGAATCTACTTTGGGCGGCGGATAAAATGCTCCCGCTGGCACAATACAGATTAACTCGCACTCTGCCAAATACTGCACCCGCACGGTTAATGCCCCAAAATGTTTCGTGCCTGGTTTGGCATAAAGCCTTTGTGCAACTTCTTTTTGTACCAGCAGCACGATGGAATCAAACGGCTTAGCGGCTGGCTGGGCAATGGTACCTAACAACTTTTCCAGAATTGGGCCGGTAATGTTGTAAGGAATATTGGCAACAACTTTATTGGGATGTTGGAACGCTGGAAAAGGAGCAAGTTGAGCGTCTAAGTCGAATGAAAGGAAATCGCCTTGCAAAAGTAAAAAATGATCGACTTTACCTAATTGTTTAGCCAGCAGTTGACATAAATCGCGGTCAATTTCAACCGCAACAACAGATTGAGCTAAAGGTAATAAGCGACGAGTCAGGATGCCGGTGCCGGGGCCAATTTCTAAGACCCGTGAAGCGGAGCGATCGCCCTCAGGCGACTCGCTGCTGGATAACTCCGCTGCGGCGACAATTTGATTGAGCGCCTTGTCACTCCGCAGCCAGTGTTGAGCAAATTGTTTTCGAGGTTGAGGCGATCGCATGGAGGAAAGGATGCTGTTACAGTCTTCCTTCCAACCTACCACGCGGTCAAGTTGCTGCTTCCCCAAAGCTAAATAATGCCCTAAATCCAGAGCCAAGCCGCCTCAGTCGCCCCGGATCGACTTATTGCTTTTTCTTAAAAAAATCTGGATACCGGAAAAACTTCTGCCAGACTTGTATAGGTTTGCATCCTCCACAAGCAGGAGATTTGTCGGTGAAGTACGAAATTCGCTATAAACCAGCCTTTGCCTCTATTTTTGTCATCCTGAATCCAGGTGATAGCCTCACTGCTGAGGCGGGAGCTATGACCAGTATGGATGCCAAATTGTCGATAAAGACGGAATTTTCAGGGGGTTTAATCTCTGGATTGCTAAAGAAATTCTTTGGTGGGGAATCCCTTTTTGTGAATGTTTTTACCAACAATACACAGCAACCTCTGAATTTAATCTTGACTCAATCCACCATTGGCGATATAGCTTGTATTGACTTGCGGGGCGGACGAGAAATTTGCTTTCAACCAGGTGCTTATATTGCCCATAGTCCAGGCGTAAAAATGGGAGTTCAGTGGGCAGGTTTTAAGAGCTGGATCTCAGGAGAAGGGCTGTTTAAGCTGAAGTTAAGCGGTCAAGGTCAGGTATTTTTCGGTGCTTATGGCGGCATCATTCAAAAACGGATAACCGGGGAATTTGTGGTTGATAGCGGTCACTTAGTTGCCTACGAACCTGGTATCAAAATGAATGTTGGACTCGCTGGCGGCTTGCTTGGTTCTGTTACGTCAGGGGAAGGATTAGTCAACCGGCTGACGGGGCAAGGAGAAATTTATTTACAATCTCGCAGTATTGGGGGTTTGGTCGGATATTTACGTCCTAAATTTCGTTAAGAAAAAGCCGATCGTAATAGCTTTTTCGCTTAATTGCTGAGTGCATAAATCAAGAGGATTTGTAGCGATGGATGTGGAAGTTTTACATCAACCGGACAGCGCGATCGCTCGCGTTACTCTCGGTGCCGGTGAAGAATTAGTCGCAGAAGCTGGCAGGATGATTGCCATGAGCGGTTATATCAATGCCAGTACGACTTTAAGGCAAGGAAAAGGCGGCGGAATTTTGGGCGGGCTGAAACGCATGGTTGCCGGTGAGTCGCTGTTTTTGAGCGTTTTTCGCTCTCCCACGGCTGGCGGTGAAGTATTTTTAGCTCCCAAATTGATGGGCGATATTTTACTTTATCAAATGACTGGATCTGGGCTGGTCGTCCAATCTGCTTCTTACCTTGCTAGCGAGTCAGATGTTGATCTTGAATTAGGATTTCAAGGCTTGAAATCTTTGTTTTCTGGGGAATCAATTTTTTGGTTAAATGTCAGCGGTCATGGCTCTGTTCTGCTTTCTTCCTTTGGGGCGATTTATGAAATTCCTGTGAATGGCGAATATATCGTTGACACGGGACATATTGTGGCATTTGAGAAAAGCCTGAAGTTTGAAATTAGAAAAGCAACTTCCAGTTTAATTGGTTCGTTTTTGGGCGGAGAAGGATTCGTTTGTCGGTTTCAAGGGCAAGGTCGAGTGTTTTGCCAAACTCACAATCCAGGTGCCTTCGGGGTGCTAGTGGGTTCTCAGCTTCCGCCGCGATAAAGAGTGGGAATTTGTCATTGATAAATAGATTTTGAACGATTACCCATCCTTCAATTAGGAATTAGCAAAGGATAATTATGAATGAGATTGCCTACGAAATCGAGCATTCCCCAGCCTATGCTTCCCTACGCCTCGACTTACAAGCAAATCAAACTGTCTTGGTAGAATCGGGCGCAATGGCAGCAATGGATACTTGCATTAAAATGAAGTCCAAAGTCAAAGGTGGCTTAATGCAAGGTATCGGTCGGATGCTGGGCGGTGAATCTTTATTTTTGAGTGAATTTACCGCTGAAGGAAGGGCAGGACAACTCTATGTTTCGCCTGGAGTCCCTGGAGACATTCAGCATTACTACCTGAGTGGTAATGGATTGATGGTGCAATCTTCGGGTTTTGTTGCAGCTAACCCTAGTGTGGAAATTGATACTAAGTTTCAAGGTTTTAAGGGCTTCTTTAGTGGGGAGGCGTTATTTTTACTGAGAGCAACAGGTCAAGGAGATATCTGGTTTAGTTCTTATGGGGCAATTGTAGAAATTCCAGTTGCCGGTGATTATGTAGTAGATACTGGCTATATTGTGGCGTTTGAAGACTCGTTACAATACAATGTCGAAATGTTGGGAGGCTTGTCATTTAAAGGGCTGAGAACTGGAATTTTGGGTGGGGAAGGATTAGTTTGCCGCTTCCGGGGTAAGGGGCGTTTATGGATTCAGTCGCGTGAGCTTTATGCACTGGTAAATTTCTTGAATCCGTTCCGTCCCGTGAAGAGTAGTAACTAAGCTGAATCTTGCTGTAACTGCACGAAATAGAACTTTTAGACGGTCGCGTTATGTCGGTTCTTACTTAAGGGCAATATAGAAAGGAACCTCACCCCCAACCCCTCTCCGTTCGCGGAGAGGGGAGAATCTTGAACCCCTGTGGGTAAATGGGGTGGGGGTGAACTGTAAGGCATCTAAATAGAGAATTGCGATCGCGTGCAGGTAACTCACGATGCAATAGAAAGAAGGTCAATGCATTGCTATACCGGATGCAACTAGGCAATGCAGTAACAATAGCGTTTTTGGAGCAAGCCTGAAGTGTCTGGAACTGCAACATCGAGCGATCGCAACCCACCTCCCAATAACCGCCAGTTACTGATTGTCTTAGGGCTATTTATTGGATTTATCGTCGGCGTTATTTGGCTGCTGGGGTTGTTCATTAATAGCTTGGTGTGGGTAATTCCTCCCAGCGTGGAGCGACAGTTGGGTGCCGTCATTGTCCCGGCTTATGAGCGCTTGGCGAAGCCCTCACCGGCTCAAGATACGCTAAATCAGCTGCTAGATAGGCTGGAGACAAAGTTGCCTTCCGAGCAGCGCCAAGAGCGAGATTATCGGGTGCTATATGTTCCCGATAATACGGTGAATGCGCTGGCGCTACCGGGCGATCGCATTATCATCTACGCCGGTTTGCTGAAACAAACGGAGTCGGAAAATGAGCTGATGATGGTGTTGGGGCATGAATTGGGGCATTTCGCCCACCGAGATCATTTACGGGCGTTGGTGCGACAACTACTGTTACCCATTGCGATCGCTACTGTCTTTGGGGATGCTGCTGGGTTATCATCGGCAGCGGCGACGGGTGTTCAAGCTGTTAGCAGTTCCCGATTCTCTCAATCTCAGGAATCTGAGGCGGATGAGTTTGGCTTAACATTGTTGCAACAAACTTACGGTCATGTTGCGGGTGCAACCGACTTTTTTGCTCGAATGAGTCGCAAAAGTGGTGCAGGCTTTGATTTCTTGACCTCCCATCCTGCCCCTGGTAGGCGCGTTAAAGAATTGCAGCGCTTAATTGAGCAGCGCAATTATCCTGTACAAAAGCGATTGGCTTTACCGGAAACACTGGCGAACCTGGAAAAATAGCCAGCGCTCCCAGACCTAACCGTCCACCCCTTCCTACCTTTCTAAGGGGCGCAAGCTATCTTCAAAGCCCCTCTCCGAATCGGAGAGGGGTTAAGAGAGATGTTTTTCCCGTTCACACGACTTGATTCGTAATCATCCACACAGTGCTATCCGAACGGACGTAGGGAACCGAAATTTTGCTAAATCCAGTAATGAAAGGTCTGTTGTATAACTGCCAATAACTGGGACTAATCTCATCAGCGATCGCCTTGAGCGCTTGCACTTCCTGCTTCAGTTCCTCCGCCAGTTCGTTAATTCGTTCAGCGCGATCCTGAGCGCGTTGTTTTCCTTCCTCTACCTGCTCTGCGAGAGGATGTTGTGTCCGCTCATGCAATAACTGTTGCGCCAATCCTTGCGATCGCCCGATCTCCTTCAATTTAGCTTCCAAGGCAGCGATCGCATCATCGATTCCCTTGACTTCAGCAGAGATTTGTGCTGTTTCTCTAGCATGACGACGATAAGCCTCAACGATTGCTTCTGGCGTGTTATAGCTTGGCAATACTGGATCTACTTTCAGGATGGCGCGTTCTTCTTTGAGCGCCTCAATCTGAGTGCGAATCGCTTCAATTTCTACTTGAATTGGCTCCATAATTACTTTCCTAACTTAGGTGAATAGTTCCGTAAAACTTCTTGCATTTTGTGAATCAATTTACAGGGTTACGATTACTCGACATTAATTCACCCGTTTGTTGACCTAACTTATGTTGAACCGAATTAGTCTTAAAAAGACAGCAAATTCGTTTTTAGTCATTGCCACAATTTTAAGTATGGAAACGGGATTGCTAAATGAGTCAATGCCTGCTTTAGCGGATATGACTACAAGTAACTGGAGCGAATGGATTGAAATCAATGAAACCAACAGTGTCAGCCGAGTGACGAATCGGAGAGACGATACCAGCCAGAACAACTGTCTGGATAATGCGCTTGAATTCCTGAAAAGTAGTAATGCCCAAGAGACAGGAGTTATCACAGAAGCAGCTTACGGACGATTTGGGAATCTGTCAGCTTATTTAATTTGTGCGCCTGAAGGGGATAAAGTTCTCGTTTTTGTTTCAGGACCTAGAAATCAATCTCGACAAATTCAGCAGTTACGCAAAAATCTGAGTGACCAATTTAGGAAATATTAGAGGTTTTCGCCCCGTGGGTGTCAATCGAGAGCGATCGCACTTGTGCCATAATTCCCTCATCCTTCCAAGCCGCCGCCATTGCCTCCACAACTGTCGGTGCCAACGCCGCCTCTGCTAAAGCTAATAAAGTTGGTCCCGCACCACTAATTACCATCCCAAAAGCACCAGAAGCCATTGCTGCCGAGCGTACAGCATCATATCCTCGAATCAACGCTGTCCGATAAGGCTGATGGATTCGGTCTTGCATCGCAACTCGCAACCAATCAGCCCTGCCGGTTTCCAACCCTCGCAATAATAAACCCAGATGCGCTGTATTAAAAATTGCATCGGCACGGCTGTATTGAGTTGGTAAAACTCGCCGCGCTTCTTCAGTTGAAAGTTCAAAATCCGGAATCGCGACTACTGGGACAATCTCAGAATGCCAAGGAATCTCACAAATTTCCCATTCTTCTTTGCTTTCTCCGTGTCTGTGCGGTTCGTCACTCAAACCCGTCGCTGCTAGACGACACCCCCCCATCAGTGCTGGAACCACATTATCAGGATGTCCTTCCAGAGCGATCGCAATTCTTCTCACCTCATTTTCATCTAGAGGTGCCCCAGCCAGACAGTTCGCACCCACCAAACCTCCCACAATTGCCGTCGCCGAACTCCCCAATCCTCTTGCCAGCGGCACACCCAGCTCGATCTCAATCTGCACAGGCGGTGGCGTCTTACCGATATGCTCGTACAATTTCACAAATGACTGGTAAACCAGATTATCAGCACCCGTGTTGACCCGTGCCGCTTCTATACCCTCAACCGTAATGCTGAGTCGTGTTACAGCATCCGCTTCCAGGCGGGTGAACTTGAACTGGTTGTACAGCGTTAAAGCTGCGCCTATGCAATCAAAACCCGGCCCCAAGTTAGCAGTTGTGGCTGGAACGCTGACGGTAACGGTAGAAACAGGATGCATCTCAACGAATTGCGAAATAGACTATTATAGACTCTACCGTTTAACAGCCTGCTATCTATGAAGGAACGTTTTTTTCCGGCATTACGCAGATGTTCAATGGCAGCATGACTGTAAAAGTAGTCCCCACTCCAACTTCACTATTTACAGCAATCTCTCCACTCTGTAAGTCTAAACATTTTTTGACAATCGTTAGTCCTAGTCCATGACCGGGAATACTACTCACATTTGTCGCTCGATGAAATGAGTCAAACAATAGTTCTCGGTCGCCTGGAGGAATGCCAATTCCGTTGTCTTTTACCTGAAAAACTGCCTCTCCATTCTCACACAAAAGTTCAAAGTAGATATTGCTGCCTTCGGGTGAATATTTGATAGCATTCCCTAACAAATTACTAAATATATGCCGCAGCAGTTTTTCATCCAAACAAGCATCAGTACACTCACCTTGATTTGTGAAAATAATTCTATGTTTTGAACCAGAGCTGAATTGCATATGGTCTACCAAATCCCGGCAAAAGCATACTAAATCCAGGGGTTTTGGCTTGCATTCTAGTTTTCCTTCGTCTGCTTTTCCAAACTCTAAAACTTCGTTTAATAAATTGTTCAGCGAATGAACCGAGGTTTGAATAAGATAGAAATACTCACGTCTTCTAAGTTCTGTTAATTCGTGGCTATAAGATTCCAGTAGTTCAGCAGAAGATAAAATTGCGGTCAGCGGGTTACGGAATTCGTGGGCAACCATGAACCAAAAGCGAGATTTAAGTTCGCTTAATTGTTTTTCTTTTTCAAGAGCTACGCGAGTTGCTGCTTCGGCTAAATGTCTGCGAAGTGCGATTTCAATCGTAGTATGTAAATCTCTTTCATCAAACGGTTTAATTATATAGCCAAATGGATCTGTGATTTTGGCTCTTTCCAGGGTTTTTTTATCGGCATAAGCAGTTAAATAAATTACTGGAATATCGAAGTTTTTATGAATTTTTTCAGTGGTTTCTATTCCATCCAATTGTCCTTTCAACATAATATCCATTAACACTAAATCGGGCTGAATTTCCAATACTTTTTGAATCGCTTCCTCTCCCGATGCAACAGAAGCGACAACGTTATATCCTAAGCGTTGCAAGCTCTTTACGATATCCTTGGCAACAATTCTTTCATCTTCAACTACTAAAATTTTTTCCTTTGCCATTTTTTTTATTTATGTCTTCCTAATGTTGCCGATTTCTGAAAATGTGATAAAAAAGCTTGTCCCTCTACGACTATCAAGTTCGATAGTCCCGTCTAATTGTTCAGTGAGGGTGCAGACTAACTCCAACCCCAAGGATTCAGTATTCCGGAAGTCCAAGTCTTTCGGGAAACCGATTCCGTTGTCACTGACGTTCAAAATAAATTGATGATTGCCGTTTGAGTAAATATTAATACAAATTTCCTTATCGATACTGGGCGTTGGAAAAGCGTGTTTTAAGGAATTGGACATTAATTCATTGATAATTAGACCACAAGGAATCGCTGTATCAATGTTTAGGTTAATGTCATTAACGTTTGTTTTCAGCGTAATTGCCTGAGAGCTTGCTTTGTAGGAACGAAGTAAATTTCCTGCCAGGTCGCGAATATACTCAGCAAAGTCTATCCTAGATAGGTCTTTGGACTGATACAATTTTTCGTGAATCAGAGCCATCGAGCGAATGCGATTCTGACTGTCCTTGAACATTCCCAGAACCTGTTCCTCTTTGGTATAGGCAGATTGCAGCTTTAACAGACTAGAAATAATCTGTAAATTGTTTTTGACGCGGTGGTGAATTTCCTTCAGCAGCACCTCTTTTTCTTTAAGCGAAGCCTTGAGTTGCTCTTCTGCTCGTTTGCGTTCGGCGAGTTCAGCTTGTACTTGCTGATAAAGTTCAGACTGCTGAATTGCGATCGCTACTTGCGTTGACAATTGTTTGAGCAAATCAATCTCAAACTCCCGCCACCGCCTGGGTCCCGAACAGTGATAGGCGCACAGCAGACCCCACAAATGTTCTCCTTGCAGAATCGGAACCACGAGACTCGCTCGGATATCATACAAAGCCAGGATATCGATGTGACATTGGGTTAACCCGGTGGTATAAATATCTGCTGTGACTTGAATACGCCCTTTTTTGTAGGCTTGGGCATAATTCTTCCCAAAGCAATTGTCGTGAATTGTGCTACTTAGAGCAGGTTGCCAGCCCTCAGCAACCGATTCGACAACGACAGTGCCACTCATATCTGGATTAAAACGGTAGATAATCACGCGGTCAGTTTGGAGAAATTGCCGCACTTCAGCGACGGCGGTGTTCAGAATTTCGTCCAAATTGAGTGATTGATGAATGCGAAGGGCAATTGTGGTTAACAAGCGATTGCGCTCAAGCTGTTCCAAGAGTTCCGCTGGGCTTTCCTGTCCTTGAGGTTCTAGGGTTTCATTGTGCGGGGGGAGAGAGGATTCGGCTTCAAACTGCTCGATCGATTGCTGCAATTGCTCTACTGCTGTAGATATTTGTGTGAGATCGAGCGTTTGCAAAAAACTGGTTTGGGTAACAATACCTAACAGCTCCCTGGGATTCTCCGACACCACAACTCGCTGCACCTGGTGCTGCTGCATTTCCCAAAGGGCAACTAACACTGAATCTGAGGGGCTTAAAGACAACACGGATGCCCTCATTACCCTAAACGCCTGTATCTGCGATAAATCCAGGCTGAGAGCCTGAAGATCGATGATGTCCCGTTCGGTGACAATCCCTACTGGCTTCAGGAGGGTTGTTAGCGTAGCGGTAGGTCGCACGTTTTGAGTTTTGTTAGTGTAGCGATGCGTAGGAAGTTTTGAGTGTTGAACCTTTGCTTCGCTCAAGGGATCGGGTTGAAGTTTTGAGTTTTCAATAGAACTCGACTCGGAACTTTCTTCTGTAAGCACAACACAATTGACCTGGTGTTCTGCCATTAATTGAGCTAAGCTCAGCGCCGAAGCCGTCGCCGGTGCTTGAATAACTGGGGCAGTCATCACTTCTGTCAAAGGCTGCGATTTGATTAGCTCATCGAGGGGCAGTGCTTGGCGAATACTTTCGAGGGTGATAGTGCCCACCACTTGCCTTTGCGCGTCTATAACAGGTAGGTGGCGAATTTGATGCTGGCGCAGGATTGACAATGCTGTGAAAATATTCTCTGTGTCAGATTCAGTCAGAGCGATGCTCGGCTGCGTCATTACCGAGGCAATCTTGACTTCTGCTAATTTGATTCCTGAGGCGATTACGCGAATCGCATCTGTGTGGGTAAACACTCCGATTAACTGCAACCCTTCTACTACAAAGACAGCGCTAGCTCGTGCCTCGCTCATTAGCACTGCTTCTGGGGGTATCTTCAAACTAGGAAGTACGCAACTGCTTTTCGCTTTGCCCATCATGGCGATCGCGTCCATCAGTGGGGTGTCAGCAGATACAGTCAGAGGACGACGATCGATGACAGATTCTAAGCTAAGCAATCCCTTTGTTGGCATGGGTCAACCTGTGTATTATTGCGGTGTATTACAGTGGGCGATCGCATACTTGCATTTGCAATTCCTCTATTACCAAATAGATTTTGCGAAAAGCAGTTGCTCCTTCACTTAGGATTCCCGCCAGAACTGTATTCGGTATCACATCGCCGCCTCGCAACCGTATCTATTTGACACAAATTGCCTTCACACAAGTTGCCGCGCCTTGTGCGTTACAGTCAAAATTCACCAATCGCTACTACTGGCACCCTATTTGCGTGCAGAAAGGTAAATCTTTGATTCGTCGTCTCTAGGCTTCGCGTGCTTTTGCCCTCATTCATCAAATTTATGACAGCAAGAAAACATCCCCGCAACCGTGAAATCCTATATGATTCGGATGTTTTACCAGGGCGATCGCTTTTTTACCACCTCCACCTTAGCTAGATCCTACCCAGCCAGAGAGTTAAGACAAAACCCTCTTTAGCATACCTTTTGTCTACCTCTTAAATCCTCTTGCTAAAGGAATATTTAAATGGATATTGATTTAACTAATATCTGCGCTGGCAGCATCTGACAAAAGGGTGAAATCCTAATAATTGGGAAGATATATAGTGTTTAGCTGGATTGGGGCTTAAAATCAGTTCTGCTACATCAAATCAATAAAACAAAGTAAAAAATGAACTTAATTAAGCGCATTCCAAATATCCTGTTGCACCCCAAAAGTGAGTGGCGAGCGATCGCAAAAGAAACAACCTCTAGCGCTAGATTGTATAACACCTATATTGCTCCTCTGGCAGCGATCGCTCCAATCGCCGCAGCTGTTGGTTGGGCAGTTATCGGCATCAATACCTCTAGTATCGTTACGTCTCGGTTGCCCTTAGTGCCAGCTATTTTATATGCAGGTGTTAGCTTTTTACTAACACTATTAAGCGTATTTTTCTTGTCGTTGATTATTAATGCTTTCGCTCCTCAATTTTCAGCCGAGAAAAATCAGCTACAAGCTCTTAAAGTTGCTGCTTATGCCAACACACCTGCCTGGTTAGCCGGTATCCTCCGTATCATCCCAAGTTTCACGATTTTCGCATTTCTTGCTGGGTTGTATAGCGTATATCTGCTATATCTGGGATTGCCGATTGTGATGAAATGCCCGAAAAATAAAGCAACTGCCTACACTGCGGTAACGCTTGCGGGTGCGGTTGTACTCTATGTATTGGTTATCGGGATTAGCAATCTATTGGTTACATTTCCCAAACCAGCACTCTAAAAAATGTTGGAATCGGCAGGCACTGGGAAGCTGAAAAATATCAATATTAAACTTAATCGGAAATAAGAGGTTGTAGAGAAAAGTGGGATGTTTCTATTCCTTTCACCCTAAGTGTCACCAGCTAGCGATAGCTGAGACGGAAGTTGTGCAATCCACAAGC
>NZ_JACJOQ010000445.1:0-2294 GCF_014695635.1 Coleofasciculus sp. FACHB-712
TCAATGCCACATTTTAACCAATTCGCCTCATCTAAGCGCAGCATCAATCCGGCTTGATCGTACAAATCTCGATACTCACCGCTAACTTTCACCTCAACCATGAAGTCTTTGTTCGCTTGCTGATGAAAAAAGTGACCGTTATCTCGAATGAAGCCGTAGTGAGTCTCTCGCCAAAAATCAGTTTTTCCAGCGGAAGTGATAGTAATTGTATTGCCTTGGACGTTCCAAATCGGCGGTTCGTTATACCATTCCATCGCCATTCTTTTCTAAATTTATACTGGTTCTTGGTCGAATCTCCGCATTAACTCAAGCAAAGCTTTCCGATCGGGTTTTTGTCCGTCTTTCATCAGTTCAGCCAGCCCCTCAAAATACTTTTCGCGTTCCCCTCCCGGACAAAACATTATTAACAGCTTTGCTGGCTTTGTGCTGCGGTTAGCGAACCCGTGAGGTGTACCGCGAGGGACAAGTACAAATGCCCCTGGTTGTCCTTGTACTGTTCTATCCCCGACGAGGATTTCCACTTCTCCTTCTAGGACATAAAACATCTCCTCCATCTGACGATGGATATGTGGTTGCGCCCCCGTTCCATCTGGTTCTAGGCTAAACTCAAACAGCCCTAAGTTTCCGTGAGTATCGGCACCAACTGCTTTAAATGTAGCTTCGCTGTTACCAATAGTAAGGTGCCTGCCTTCTCCAGGCGCTAGTACAATTTCTTGTATCGGTAAAGTCATTTAATTATCCTGATTGATCGCTATAGCGAACCATTTATCTTGCCATTGAAGCCATATACTTGACGGCTACCAACAAATGGCACTAATTCTACTTCTTTTTCATCTCCAGGTTCAAAGCGTACCGCCGTGCCTGCTGGAATATTCAGGCGCATTCCCTTTGCTTGTTCTCTATCAAAATCTAAAGATTCGTTCACCTCATAGAAGTGGAAATGAGAACCAACTTGAATCGGGCGATCGCCTGTATTTGCTACTTGCACTTTTAGACTAGGGCGACCCACATTGAGTTCTATTTCCCCACCTTGTACAATTATTTCTCCAGGAATCATTTCAACTTCCTCTTTTAGTTTTTTATAAGAATGGCTAACTACTGTATAAATTCAACCATAGGAACCGGATCGGTGTCGTAAAAAGCTGAGTATAATTCGCTCCGTAAATTGCTCATAGTTACCTTATTTTTGTAAGATTATGTCTGATAATCCATTTGCTGACGGATTTTCTCTTTAATCTCGTATCCGGCGAACTTTTCACAAAGATATAAACCTAAATCAATTGCCGAAGTAACTCCTCTGGCGGTAATTACGTCACCTTCATCAACAACTCTTTTGTTTACGACAGACTTACAATATTTTTGAAGGTCTTGGAAAGCATTGGGATGGGTTGTTGCTGTTTTCCCTTGTAAAAATCCCGCTGCGCCGAGTAGTAAAGAACCCGTACACACAGAAACTTTGAACTTGCAAGTTGCTGAGGTTTTCAGCCATGTCATTAACTCAGGATCGTCAACTAAGTTTCGGGTGCCAATTCCACCGGGTACGATAATCATGTCGTAGGGTTGGAGAGATTCACCTACTTTATTCGGAGGGAAACGAAGTCCAGCGTTATCGCTGACTTCTGGAGAATGGGCACAAATATCCCATTCCAAATCGGCTATAAAATTCATTGTCTTGAGACGAGTAACTGGATCGTAAACTCCAATAAAATCTAAAGCGGTCATTCCCGTGTAAATGATAAATGCAACATTCATAAATAATCCTCCAAGTTACGAGATTACCTAACGAATTGGGTTGTGAACTGTAACCAATTTTGTACCATCGGTAAATGTAGCTTCTACCTGCACTTCATGAATCATTTCTGGCACACCTTCCATTACTTCTTCCCGTGACAGTAGTGTTGTCCCATAACTCATTAAATCGGCAACGGTGCGTCCATCTCTAGCGCCTTCCAGAATGCCAGCAGAAATATAAGCGATCGCTTCGGGGTAATTTAGCTTTAAACCTCTTTCCTTGCGGCGTTCCGCTAATAGTGCCGCCGTAAAAATCAACAGCTTATCTTTTTCCTGTGGCGTCAGTTGCATTGATAACCTCTTACACTTCTTCGTGTTCTCCGTGTCTTCTGCGATTCGCTCAAATTTGCCAAACTCTTGGTGGACAAGCAGGGCGTTCTAAAAAGTGCGATCGCAGCAAATTCCAAATATCTATAAACCAGTTTCGCACCTGGGAAGTAGAAGAACCGCGATAGCGACACAATAGCCCAGCAGGAAGACGAGTAATGCCTGCTTGGTGAAGA
>NZ_JACJOQ010000446.1:0-12449 GCF_014695635.1 Coleofasciculus sp. FACHB-712
AACAGCGCTACAAATGCGATCGCATAATTAAATAAGCCAAACTGTTCCGGCCCTAGATAGCGAGCTACCCATATCCCTACAATTAGGCTTAAGCCCATTTGGAGGATTTTGTCAGCGAACAGCCACGCGATGTTGCTGAACACCTTGCGTAGACCAGGGCTAAGCTTTTGATTGACCAGACTCAGCTTGTCTAACATCAGAATTGGGCAATTTATAAAGGGATAAAAATAGGGTTCGAGAACTAGGTCGTCCTACAGAACCCTATTTGTTTTTGCGATGAACAGAACAGAATCGATTATTTACCTTTAGCACCTTGCAAAACTTTTCTCACAAATTTTGCGGTTCGCATTAGTTTTGGTTGCTCCCACAAATACTGCAAGAAATCTGTTTTCAGTTTTGCCGCTGCTGAATAATTTTTGTACATTGCAGGAATCAAACGATACTTCATTCCTTTGTACGTGGCATAATCTACAGCAGTCGGAGATTCTGCATTCCGGCTACCGAATTCATATACCGCTGGTAAATAATGAGCGGTGAGAGATTTGCGAGAATATTGAGGATTAAGTGTTTCCAAGGAACCGTGAATCGTTCTAGAGTTCCAGAACAAGACATCTCCTTTTTTCAAGGCAGGAGCTTGGATATTACTCTTGTGAGCATTGATGTACTCCTTCAACTTTTCCAAGTAAAACCGATTAGATAGTTTTTCATCATCTGTTAACTCAAAGTCAACGAGATGGGATGTTGGTAAAACATAAAATCGACCCGCTTCTTCGTGGATGTCCTCCAGAGCAAACCATCCAGCCAGCAAATGACCGTTTGGCATGGAATCTAAATAGTACCAATCTTGATGGGCAGGGGTAGCCGTGTTCATATCAAAGAACATGGTTTGCATAAGGTTATGCTCCTCACTACCCGTCAGTTCAGTCAGCGCTTCCCTAACCTGCTGCAAACAGAAAATTTCTTTAGCTGCCTCAGTAAATCCTGGG
The DNA here is from genome assembly GCF_014695635.1 of Coleofasciculus sp. FACHB-712. Taxonomy (NCBI): domain Bacteria; kingdom Bacillati; phylum Cyanobacteriota; class Cyanophyceae; order Coleofasciculales; family Coleofasciculaceae; genus Coleofasciculus; species Coleofasciculus sp. FACHB-712. The sequence goes on from NZ_JACJOQ010000446.1 coordinate 987, forward strand.
TAATCTGGGTAATCGTGAACATCTCTAAAAGATTCTTCAGAGTATCCATTGGAAGTAATTGTATTGGTTTCCCATTTATTCGTTGATTGTCTAAAGAAAGGAGAGTTAGATGAAAGGATATTGGAGTTATACTCTTTTAAAATATTATTAATCGAATTTTCAGGAATGAGATTTTTAAAAACATAGTATCCGTTAGTTTCGTAATAATCTTTAGGGGTGTCCATAAATTAAATCCTTTAGGAACTGATTGTTTTAGTTCACTTTTAAACGTATATTATTAGATATCGAGAAAATTTTCCTACGTAAATATCCGGAAATTAGATAGCGAGAAAGTTTTCCTAGGTAAATATCCCGAAAAAGTGTTGAATGTTATTGCAACACGGCTTAACATATTTGGCTGAAACTCATCCTTAATTAAAGCGATCGCTTACCGAGCCTCTAACCCTTCTAGCGATCGCCTGATTGAGCAGAAACCCCTCAAGACCGGCAAACCAGTTCTTAAGCGCTGGAATTCTCTTGAGAACTTTTTCCTGTAGCGTCCAGGCATAATCGAACTGTTGCTATAACATAAAACAGCCAAGCATAGGTAATTGATATCAATCCAGTTTCAGTAATATTTGTCATAACTGCCCACGTAATCAGTAGCAGGGGCATGACTAATTCAGGTTCTTGGGTACGTTTCATATACTGAACTGCTAAAGCAATATTTGTTAAGAAAGAAAGACAAAAGAACCCTAATCCTACGAATCCCAAGTCTACAGCTAGGTCTAAAAAACCATTATGAGAATGTTCTGGCTTAAATTGGGTTTTTACCACGATGATGTCAGCCGCTGGATCGGCTGCTCCTCGCCAAGACTGCCAAAATCCTTGGTATCCATATCCCAGCAATGGATGTTGTTTAATGTGGTTGATGACTAAAGGCCAGAAGTCTGTGCGTCCAGTTAATGTCAAATCTTTATTCAGTGTATCTACAATAATAAATTCGGCATTTTGGGTAATTACAATACACAAACACATGGCGATAGCCATAAAAAAGATTATGCAGGCAAAAGCTAATCGGGGAGGCAAGTTTTTGATAAAGCGGATAACGATTAACACGCTTATCAGTAGAACCAACAGAACTTTCCCCATTCCGCTATTTGAGCGTTGTAAAGCAAAAATAGATAAAGCAGCAAAACCCAGAGATTGCCATTTAGTTTTTGGTTTGCGAACTGACTGTATATAACACATGACAGCTGTTAGACCCATCAAGAATCCAAAAGCATTTCCGTGGGGTAAAATTCCTTGCCAGCCCTTAGACGTTACTCCAATTGACGGTCTGAACAAAGCATAAAATACACTCAGTAAAAGTATGATTTTGTTGATAGTAAGCAATAAATCAAATAGTTCTTTCCATTTATACTGCTTACCAACGTAAACACAAAAAGCAGTTGTGCCTAAAAAAACTATACTAGCTTTGAGTGTATAAGTTGGAGTTCCTGACCAAGCCGCAGATAGAGTTAATAAAAAGAGTAATCCGCAAAAATAAACATTATTAATGAGAAGCCTAGAAATAACAAAAACTGAATTTTTAATGTTTTGCAAGAATCGCGAATAAATAATGAATATAAAGGTGGCGTAAATGCCGATTTGAAAAATCGTCGAATAAAGCTTTTTTCCGTGTAGATATAAAGCTCTAGGATGGATTTTATCAAATCCGGTTAAAGTAACTCCTGCGATCGCAAAGATTATTAAACCAATAAAAATTTTTTCTAATGTTTTAGAGGTCGCTTGACTTCTACCAGCAAAGTTAAACAACAATAAGATATAAATAATCGCACTGGTGGCAGCGATTATTAACAATAGAGGGTTTGAAGCGAGAGTACTCATGTTTAATATTCTTAGACAAGAAATAACGCGAAGCTGACCCTATATGAGTATAGCGACTGATTAAACCAGAGAAGAATAATGTATTTCCGTATATTTACGAGTATTTAATTCTTTTAAAGATACAAACTAAAAACTAGTAACTTCAAAAAGCTTACTATAAATAGGTTTAAGAGATTTACCTATAAAATGAGGATAAATAAATACTATTTAGAGTGGCAGGTTTCTACTCACACAGCTTAAATTTAAAAATATAAAACAAGTAGGTTATGTATGGTCGATCTAGGTTTTTATAGACAACTCACTCGAACTTCTGCCGGGATAACCTTAGTGGCAACATTTGCCTTTGCTTGCCCCAATCCTACCCAGGCGACTGTACCGCGTTTTCAAAAACCTACAATTCTTGCACAAGCGAATACTAATCCTGCTCGACCAGATATAGCCTATACATTGGGTGGAGGCGATCGCATCCGCCTTGATATCTTCGAGGTTCCCCAATATAGCGGCGAGTACCAAGTTCTCGCAGATGGCTCCTTATCCCTACCCTTGATTGGAACCCTATCGGTTCAGGGGCTAACCGTGCCACAAGCGACGAATGCCATTTCATCTGCATACTTTCGCTTCCTCAAACGACCCATTATCACCATTAGCGTTCTGTCTCCTCGCCCTATCAATGTTCGGGTGGGAGGAGAGGTGACTCGCCCAGGGGGCTTCACAATTCCCCTGATAGCTGGAGTCGGGAGCGTGCCTGGGTTCCAATATCCCACCGTAACCCAGGCAATTGAGCTGGCACAGGGAATTACGCTGACGGCTGATATTCGTAAGGTTCAGGTGCGTCGCAAGCTAGCATCCGGTTCCGAGCAAGTAATCAATCTGAACCTTTGGGAGCTGATACAAACCGGCGACAGCAGGCAAGATTTAAATTTGCGGGATGGAGACACTGTCTTTATTCCCACAACCAGCACCATTAACTTAGACGAAGTACGTCAAATTGCCACAACTCGTTTTTCACCTCCTTTAGAAGAACCCCGCAGTGTTGCAGTCGTAGGAGAAGTCAACCGTCCTGGTACTTATGTTGTGATTGGAGGAAAGACAACACTAGAGCAAAGAACCCTGGGACTGCCAACTGTAACGCGGGCAATCGATTTGGCTGGGGGGATTAAGCCCTTGGCTGATATTCGCCGTATCCAGCTGCGGCGACTCACCAAAGTAGGGACAGAACAAATTATCGATCTGAATCTTTGGCAACTCTTGCAGGCTGGGGATTTCAGTCAAGATACGCTTTTGCAAGATGGAGATACCATTTTCATTCCCACTGCATCAGCAGTTAACCCGGCAGAAATTTCTGAATTAGCGACCACTAGCTTTTCTCCCGGTACTATTAAGGTAAGTGTGGTCGGAGAAGTGAAAAGTCCAGGAGTGGTGCAGGTTGCGCCAAACACAACCTTGAATCAAGCATTGCTGACTGCGGGAGGATTCAATGATGCTAGAGCGAATCGAAAGGCGGTTGATTTAATTCGCCTCAACCCTGACGGTACAGTGTCAAAGAGTAAAGTCAATATTGATTTAACCCAAGGAATCAACGAGACAAATAATCCACTCGTCCGCAATAACGACATTATTGTCGTCAGCCGTTCTGGAAGCGCCAAAACTTCTGACAGTGTGCGAACATTCTTAGAACCGATCGAAAAGGTTTTCACATTCTTCAACATTTTTAATTTATTTGGAATTTTGGGAGACGATGACTAGGTAAGCATATATTCAGGGTGTATCTATAAACGTTTTCTTAAACCGTAGTTAGCTTTTTTTGTTCTATCTACTTCTATCTAATAGGTAAATGGATACCGAACACAATTCACAGCCATTCTTTAATAAGCGCACTAGCAATAGCAAGTTGACTCAGTCCTTGCCAGGGCACCTGACTCGACCCTCTGACGACAGTGATGAACAGAAGCTGGACTTGGCATGGCTATTAGGGGTTGTGCGCCGCCGACTCCCAGTTATGGCAGGGGTAACAATTATATTAACTGTCATGTCAGGAAGCATGATTGTCTTTACCTCAAAGCAGATTGCTCCAGAATACGAAGGAGCTTTTCGGCTTTTGGTGGAACCCGTGACTGCTGAAGATAGATTGGCGAAGCAATTTTTATCGTCTCAAACGAACAATGCAGATATCCAAAAAATCGAAGTAGAAAAATCTAGTTTATTGGATTATGAGACGCAAATTCGAGTTTTGCAAAGTACGAAATTGATGTTGCCAGTCATCAAGGAATTGCAAAAAAAATATCCGGAGATAACATATAACTCCTTAATGACGAAACTCTTAATTTTTCGAGTCAATTATGAAAAAGATGGAGTTCAATACGGCACCAAAATTTTAGAAGTTAGTTACCGGGATGAAGACCAGCAAAAAATTCAGTTTGTATTGGATAGTCTTTATAAAAATTATCTGAATTACAGCCGCCAAGAGCGCCTGTCAAGCCTTAAACAAGGAATTGAGTTTATCAATCAGCAGCTACCTCAGCTACAAGGGCAAGTTGATACGCTGCAAGCACAACTCCAAAAACTGCGGCAGCAGTATAATGTCAGCGATCCGGAACAAGCAGATTCCTTGCTATACGAGCAGGCTTTGACGCTTGAAAGACAAAGATCGGATACCCAAGCGGAACTCGCTGACGCGCAAGCGCAATATGCCAGTATGCAAAAACAGTTGCAAGAAGGGAACTCTACCGCAATTTTGTCTACTGATGCAAAAACCTACGAAACCTTGCTAGCGCAGATTCAAACTCTAGATAGTACTATTGCGGCACAATCCCCCCAATTTCGGGACGATAGCCCACCGATTCTGGTTCTTAAGGAAAAGCGGGAAAATTTGCAACGGTTGCTGAGCGAACAAGCCCAAGGGCTTCTCAAAAAATTGGAGGGAAGAATCCAAGGAATACAGGAGCGCTACCAAACAATTCTGAAAACTGAAAGGAAAATCAAAGCACAACTGCAAGAATTACCTGCGGTAGCCCGCCAGCACGCCGATATACAGCGAAAATTATTAGTTGCAACCGATAACCTCAAGCAATTCTTAGGCAAACGAGAAGCCTTGAACTTAGATGCTGCCCAGCAGGAAGTGCCTTGGGAACTGATTGAAGAGCCTCAGCTACGGCGCGATGAAGATGGCAACCTGATATCAGTAGCGACGAAACAAACGAAAAAACAGTTAGCGATCGCAATTGTTTTAAGTGCGCTATTGGGTATCGGGTTGGGTTTTCTCATCGAGGCTCTCAATACAGTCTTCCATACCCCCGAGGATGTCAAAGGGGAAACGAAACTGCCGATTTTGGGAGTGATTCCTTTTGCCAAGGAACTCAAGAAACCGCCCAAGAAACCCAGCAAACTCTCTACCGCAGCGGATGTTGCCGGTTTAAATCAACTTTTGGGTGACAATAAAGCAAATGGCAATGGTCGCAAGAAGCTAAATGTATACACCGATTCGCCATTTTTGGAAGCCTTCCGTTCTCTCTATACCAATATTCGCTTGCTCAGTTCCGGGACGCCGATTACTTCTTTGGCAATCAGTTCCGCAACACCGGGAGATGGAAAATCAACGGTTGCCATTCACTTGGCGAAAGCCGCAGCGGCAATTGGTCAGCGGGTATTATTGATAGACGCCGATTTGCGGCGTCCGAGTCTGCATACTCGCTTAAGCTTACCGAACGTGCGCGGACTCAGCGATATCATCGCCACGGATTTGAGTCTGAATGATGCCATTCAGCGATCGCCAGAAGACAACAACCTGTTTGTCTTAACATCAGGTCACAACTCTTCAGACCCGATCAAACTGCTTTCATCAGATAAAATGCAGTATCTGATCGAGCAATTTCAAGCCCGTTTCGACTTAGTGATCTACGACTCACCACCCCTAGTTGGTTTAGCAGACAGCAACATCTTGGCAGCGAATACAGATGGCACTATTTTAGTTGTGGGGATCGATCAAACAGACCGTTCCATGCTGATGAAAGCATTAGATGGACTAAAAATATCTGGTGGCACAGTCTTGGGTATCGTCGCCAATGGCATTAAAGGGTATACTTCTCCCGCGTATCCTTCCTATAGCCGCACCTATAGTCGCAATTAAGCGAGCTTCGGGGCAGGGGCGCATTCTTATGTTCGCTGAGTCCGTGCTTGGCTTTGCTGTGCTAACAGCACTGACTATCCAGTTTCTATAAAAGCGATCGCACAAGTGCAGAGCTTTTTAAGAATGGGAACAACCACAATCGAATTGCTTCTACATTACGGCGCTGCTGCACTCAAACGGGGTGAATGGAAATAATGAAGTTAAAGCTGAACTGGTTTCGGGACAAGGTTTTTCCAACGCTTCCAAGAACGCAAACGCTGCCATTTTTAGCAACCAGGCGGACACGCTTACTTGCTCAAAGCTTCTTATGGGGCGTGACGCTAACTTCTTTAAGCAACGCGATCGCACTTTTGTCAATTGGGGCACCCGTCTTAGCAGCAGAACGGGTAACGCTGCGCTTGGGACCGTTTCAGCAATCGGTCGCGATCGAAGATTTAGAGGATTTTGCCAAAACGGGGGAAGTTCCTGCAAGTCTCAAGCCTTACAAGGCATTGCTCAGCTCAGAATTTCGAGACATCCTCAACCGTCGCTTGCACCTAGATCCGAATTTGGGAGACAAAGTGGTGAAAGACGTGTTGCGATCGCCCGTTGGAGAAGAATTAATCAAGAAGCTGGGATTGGCGCTCCCGAATAGTACGGTAGAACAACTGCAAGCAGGTTTAACTCTAGCCTTGCGGCAAGCCAACGGCTTAAGCGTTATCAGCTTTTTGCAGTCCTATCCAGCCGACACCATTACCATAGACGCCTCTTCAGCGATCGCGATCGCCCTAGAATTCAACGCCCCCTACTGGCAAAGCGGAGCTTTAAGCCCTCTACTGGAGCGGGAACTAACCGTCACCAAAGGAAAATTTCGTCCTGCCTTTAACCCCGCCCAAGCGGGTTCCGAAACAGTACAGCAGCAGACTCTGACCTTTCACGACTGGCGACGCCAAGAGCCGATTCTGGGGACATACACCAGCGATCGCAAGATCGTCGTCGATCTTTACTGGGCAAACACAAACGAGAAGCCCCCTTACCAAAATTCTCAGAATCCCCTCGTGGTCCTCTCCCACGGCTTTGGAGCCGATCGCTCCTTCCTGGCTTATGTAGCCCGTCACCTAGCGTCTCATGGCATCACCGTCGCCGCCATCGAGCATCCGGGCAGCAATGCCAACCAAATCTTTGGCGGGCATTTTGGCAGCAACTCTGTGGGAGTACCCGGTTTAGTACCTTTGTTACCGGCGTCCGAATTTGTCGCCATGCCCAAAGATATTAGCTTTTTGCTTGATGAGCTAGCTCGGCTAAACCAGCTACCAGGTTCCCTTCAGGGGAAGCTGAATACCGAGAAAGTGAGCGTGATTGGTCATTCCTTGGGCGGCTACACGGCTTTAGCGTTGGCGGGAGGGGAACTGAATCTAGATGAGTTACGACAATTCTGCAAAAATCGCAATCCTCTAGGAAAATCGGGGGGCGATTGGTTGCAGTGTGCAGCAGCGGATCTGCCCGACCAACGTTTGAGCTTGCGGGATCGGCGCGTGGTGCAAGCGATCGCGCTGAACCCCGTCGTGGGAGACTTATTTGGCAAAAAAGGTCTTGGCAAAGTTAGCACTCCTACCTTAATCTTGACTGGCACCAGCGATCCCCTCACTCCATCGCTGAACCATCAACTACGACCTTTTACCCAACTACCCAGCCCGAAATATCTCCTCACAGCAATTGGCGGAACTCACTTAAGCATTAGCGATTTTGCTCCTGGTAGCCAAGGCGAACAGCTCACTCAAACAACCCTCGTCAACGAACGCACTGGTGAAGTAGCGGCTCCCCTGCGTCAGTTGCTTAAAGGCGTCACCTTGGCATTTGTCAAACAGCTGACTCCAGCCGCCTCAACTTACGAACCCTTTTTAACACCCGCCTACGCCCAATCTCTCTCTACCCCAGAACTGGCGCTGCGCCTGAATACGCAACTACCCCCAAGCGTTACTTCGTGGCTGGCTTTGCCACCACTGCCCTAGAAAGGCGGGCATCCCAATGAAATGTTTCTCAAAACTAAGGCAAGGCTCCGAGTTTTGGATAAAAATCCTGATTTAATCAAAGTCAAGCTGTGACTAATTAAAAGTTAGCATTAAGCTAATCGCTACTTTTAACAGTAGCCTCTTCAGGAGAGAGCGCATTATGGACCCCATCACGATTCTTGCCCCCCTCGCCTTAGTGATTATCGGCTATACAGTGGGTTCTGTGAAAATTATCAACGAAGGAAATCAAGCTTTAGTAGAGCGCTTGGGTCAGTACAATCGAAGACTCGCGCCCGGTCTCAACTTTATCGTTCCCTTTGTTGACTCAATTGTGGTGGAGGAAACCAGCCGCGAGAAGTTTTTGAACATTGACCCTCAACAGGCAATTACCAAAGACAACGTTTCGCTGAAAGTTGATGCAGTGGTGTACTGGCAGATTCTGGATTTGGAAAAGGCCTACTACGCCGTTGAAGATATTGAGCAGGCAATCGAAAACTTAGTTTTAACGACGCTACGCTCTGCGATTGGTCAAATGGAACTGGAGCAAACGTATTCTTCCAGAACCGAAATTAATCAGACTTTGTTACAGCAGTTGGATGAAGCGACGGCTGCGTGGGGAGTTAAGGTGACTCGCGTCGAGGTACGAGACATTACACCCGCAAAAACTGTCTTGGAGTCTCTGGAGCTGGAACGAGCAGCGGAAAGTAAGAAACGCGCTTCTATCTTGGAAGCGGAGGGAACTGTGAAGTCAATAGAAATTCTTAGTCAAGCTTTGCAGTCACAGCCTTTAAGTAGAGAAGTATTACAGTTTCTCGTTGCTCAAAGATATGTCGATGCCAATCAGAAATTGAGTGCGAGTCCTAACTCCAAAGTGGTATTTATGGACCCGAAAGCTTTATCAGAAGCCATGACTGATTTAATGTCTACTCCTGAACCTCCTAATGGCTCTAATGGCAATGGATCGGGAACTTAGAAGGTAAAAGTTTAAAAACAAAAATGAAAAGAGTTTTAAGAGCCGATCTGATTTGAAATTAAAAACATCACTTTTTAAGGCATTTCAAGACAGCGATCGCTCTTAGCTTTTCTATTTTTGTTTTCTGAAAATGGCATCCGCGACGCGACAAACGTCGTGCATAGGTTGGACATCGTGAATTCGGAGGATATCAGCACCTCCCGCGATCGCTCCGCAACAAGCCGCCGCCGTTCCCCACACTCTGGCTTTGGGATCGGGTTGATTTAAAATCCGCCCGATAAAACTTTTCCGGGATGGTCCCACTAACAAAGGAACACCTAAAGAATGCAACATCGGCAGGCGTTGCAGAATTTCCAAGCTTTGCTCGTAAGTTTTGGCAAAGCCAATGCCGGGATCGATGATAATCTTCGAGCGATCGATGCCAGATGCGATCGCTTGCTCAATTTGACTTGACAAAAACTCGGAGATTTCCCCCATCAAGTCCTGATAATTCGTCATCTGCTGCATGGTAGCTGGCGTCCCTCGGATGTGCATCAACACAATGGGGACTCCCAACTCTGCCACCACAGCAAACATCTCCGGGTCGAAAGTACCGCCGGAAATATCATTGACGATATCAGCCCCCGCCCCAATCGCTGCCCGTGCCACAGATGCCCGTGTTGTATCCACGGAAATCGGAACCTCAGAAGGATGAGGGATGTATCCCGGAGGGTGGGATAAGGGATTGCTGTGTTGAGCAGATTCTATGACTCCTACCGTAGAATCGGAGTCATCCTCGATCTTTCCTTCTGCACCCTTTCGGAGGGCTTGCACTACTGGTAGCACCCGATCCAATTCCTCTTCCAGAGAGATTTGGGCGGCTCCGGGGCGGGTTGATTGTCCCCCCACATCGAGGATATTGGCTCCGGCTGCCACAAGATGCTTAGCCTGAGCCAAGGCGTCTCCTAGCGTGTTAAAGTCTCCGCCGTCACTAAAACTATCAGGCGTCACATTCAACACACCCATTAAATAAGTGCGCTGTCCCCAGTCAAAAGTTTGACCCCGCAGGGTCAAGCTATTTTGGATTTTGGATTGATTCATCCGTCATCCGGCGAAGAAAGCGCCGCTTCGCTAACATCCTTATCCTTTTTGAAAGTTGACAATTCGGGCAAAACTGGCAGCCTCCAGACTGGCTCCCCCGACCAAAGCCCCATCGATTTCTGGCTGCGCCATGATTTCATCAATATTATTGGGCTTGACCGAGCCACCGTACTGAATCGAGACATTTGGATTTGTCAATTGAGTGCGAATCAAGCCAATCACCCGATTTGCTTCTTTTGACTCGCAGGTGTCGCCAGTACCAATTGCCCAAATAGGTTCGTAGGCAATAACCAGGTTCTCTTGATCAACGTCAACCAAGCCTTTTTTCAGTTGGGTAGAAATCAGGGATTCTGTTTCACCTGCATCGCGTTGTTGCTTGGTTTCGCCGACGCAGAGAATGGGCGTTAAACCGTAGCGTTGCGCTGCTTTCAGCCGTAGGTTCACAGTTTCATCGGTTTCGCCAAAGTATTGACGCCGTTCGCTATGACCCACAATTACGAAACGCACCCCAATTTCTGTCAGCATGGGTCCGGCAATTTCACCTGTGTAGGCTCCCATTTCTTCCCAGTGGATGTTTTGGGCACCCAGCTGCACGCGGCTACCGTGCAGATTTTTAGACATGATGCTCAAAGCAGTGAAAGGAGCCGCTAGGACTACTTCCCGCTCGTCTGGGGTTTCTTCTAGGTGAGACATGAATCCTTGCAAAAACTCCAGACTCTCGGTCTGAGTTTTGTACATTTTCCAATTACCGGCAATAACTATTTTCCGCACAGCTAACTCAGTCAAGTTCAGAATGCTAAAAACTGTAACCTCCAGTTTAGTACGGCGGGGGAACCCCTGCTTTAAAGGCGATCGCATTTACACTTTCTGGTCGCTAAAAGCGCAAATGTCAAGCGACGCGATAATTTCACCCCGCAATCCTTGCACGCCAACACTCGATCCGCAGGAGCGATCGCTCTGGGGATGCTGCTCTTAGCCGCTACTCACTTCAAAAATCTTTTTATTACTTTAGGTGGGTATTTACCCGAAAGATTCCCCCCTATCGTACGATGTTTCTCAAAAAAACATAGGGTTAAAATTATACCAGAACGTAAATAAAAAACTTAAATTATTGGAGTAAATATGAAACTAAAATTTTTAGCAGCCGCAGCGATTCTGCTTCCCTTAGGCTTAGTTGCTCCCGTCCGAGCCGAAAATCCCGCTCATGTCAGACGATTAATCGAAACTAAGCAATGTCAGAACTGCGACTTGAAAGGAGCCAATCTTGTAAGTGCCCATCTCACTGGGGCTGATTTGAGAGGGGCAAACTTGCAGGGAGCTAACCTAGCGAATGCCAACTTAGAAGGTGCCGATCTAACGCAGGCTAATCTGGAAAAAGCTAATTTAACGGGTGTATTTGCAAATAGCGCCGATCTCCAGAAAGC
>NZ_JACJOQ010000447.1:0-8697 GCF_014695635.1 Coleofasciculus sp. FACHB-712
TTGAGCCAAACCTGTTGCGCTTCCCTGGAGGAAGCCCGACAGTTAGGACAGCAAAACTCGCGGGCGTGAGTAGCAGATTCGATCCATTTGGGAGGAACTGAGTCAAAAGCTTCCATGTATTGAATTTGCGGGTAGTTAACTGCCCAAGAGCAGCATTCTTCAAGCTGGGACTGCTCTAGCTAAGTTGTTTCCTTGTGTTTAGGAATTCTTAAGTTTGAATAAGATACAGGCTTCTGTGCTTATTTTAAAGCTGTAGTAGTACTGAAGCGCCTCATTTTCAGGTATTGTCTTGGGTGTCCCGTGTCATCCTTCTCCAGGCGGGGATAAAGCCGAAAAACGCGCTGATTTGTAGGGGACGGCAAACTGGGAAGCACTCTCTCAAGAAATAAGGATTCAGCCCATGTCTCATCCTTTTTATCTCAACCTTATCTCCTTTTTCGGCCTTTTTGGTTTATGCGCGATCGCATGGCTCTTTTCCGAACACAAGCGAATCGTCCCTTGGCGCGTCATTATCTGGGGCATCGGGTTGCAATTAGTCTTGGCTTTTTTGGTGTTCAAGTTTCCCCCCACGCGAATCGCACTGGAGCGGTTTACGACCTTACTAGACGCGGTGTTTGTCGCTGCTGACACTGGGGCGCGGTTTGTCTTTGGGAGAAATATTGTCCCCATCCCCGGTCAAGATCCACCAATCAATCTTGGCTATATTTTTGCTTTTCGCGCCTTACCAACAGTAATCTTTTTCTCCGGACTGATGGCGCTCCTCTACAACATCGGCGTCATTCAAGTCATCACCGAGCTATTTGCCAAATTATTTTATTGGACGATGCGCCTGAGCGGCGCGGAAGCACTCAGCGGTGCCGCGAATATTTTTGTCGGAATTGAGGCGGCGATTGTCGTTAAGCCTTATCTGCCAAAAATGACCCGTTCGGAACTGTGCGCGATTCTAGCGTGTTGTTTTGGTACGGCTGCCTCCTCAACCCTAGCTATTTACGTCAGTTTCCTCAGACCTGTCTTTCCGAACATTCTGGGACACTTAGTGTCGGCGTCGATTATGGCTATCCCCGCCTGTTTTGTGATCTCAAAAATTTTAGTGCCAGAAACAGGAACTCCTCTGACGCTGGGCGGCATTCCTAGCGAGAAAACAGCCAAGGAATTTGAGCAAAACGAGTTTGAGGAAGTCGAGAAGGAAGGAACGTACAAACAGGAAACAGTCGCTGGAGAACCCATTGAGCGAGTCAGCCCCTTAGATGCGGCGATTGTCGGCTCTTTGGATGGGGTGAAGATGGCGGTAGCGATCGCTGCTGTGCTGATCTTAATCTTGGGTCTAGTTTCTTTAGTGAATCAATTTTTTGGTTGGTTGGGCGGTTTACCCGGAGCAGTCGGTGATTTATTTAAAGTTGTCACTTTAGCAAATATTCAAGGAGTCTTGTTTTATCCCCTAACAATCTTAACCGGCGTCCCTTTTAGCGAATCTTGGACGGCTTCTGTGATTATTGGGCGACGACTCCTCGAAACTGCAATTCCTCCCTATCAAGCGTTAGCAGAAGCCGCCCAAGCCGGAACTGTAAGCGATCGCACGGTGTTAATCGTCAGTTATGCCCTCTCCGGATTTGCCCATCTGGCTTCGGTGGGAATTTTTGTCGGTGGCACCATTGCCCTCATTCCCTCGCGGCGCAAAGATATCTCCGAACTCGGTTGGAAAGCGCTATTTGCTGGCACGCTGGCGACAATGATGATTGCCTGTCTAGCTGGCATATTTGACACTGGAGATCCCAGTATTTTGGGTGTACAGGGCACTCCTGCTTCTATCACCGCTCCGGCTGCTAGCCCAACGGTGTCTCCTGCTCCCGGTGCCACGGTTTCCCCTGTACCAACGTCAACACCCGTTAACCCAGCGATAACGCCCTTACCGGCTACAACGATTTCACCCGAACCAACGTCAACACCTGTTAGCCCAGCCCTAGCGCCCTCGCCCGCAACTCGCCTGCAAGCGCCCGCCACAAAACCTCCGGCGACACCCAGAGCGACAACAACACCCAAGGCGACGCCTAGAGCTACCACTCCGCCCACTCAGCAAGCTCCTAAACCCAAGCCTACGGCTTCAGCCGTTCCGTCTCCCTCCCCCTAAAACTGAGGATTGTGGATTTATTTCAACTTCCTGGGTAGGGGCATATCCCTACTTTTACCAGTTATTTCATCCACATTCCTTAGAATAGTTTTCAGTGAGTAGAGGGGAGCGATCGCGTCTTTACCATAGTTGCCCCAAGTCATCCAAGATGAATCCAGAGCCTGAAATTCGCCGCTTATTAGATGTCATGCCTGCATCTGGTCGAATGCTGACAAAAGTGGTTAGCAAACCGGAGCAACCGCAGGTGATTAATAGCCCGTTTCCGCTGCCTTGGGCACAAGATCGACCGATTTATATCAATTTTGATTTATGGCGTCGCTTGTCTCAGCCGCAGCGAGATTTGCTGATTTTACGCACAGTTGCTTGGCTGACTGGGATCAAGTGGTTTAAACCCGACCTTTATCAAGGTGTGGTGGCGGCTGGGGCAATCGGAGCAATCGTGCAGCTTGTCCAAGGAGATGCTGTGGGTGTTGTCGTGGCTAGCGGATTGAGCGGACTGGCAGCCACTCAGATTTGGCGAAACACTCGCAGTTCTCAGTCTGAACTGGATGCAGATGAAGCGGCAATTAAGGTAGCGATTCGGCGGGGCTACACGGAAGCTGAAGCTGCCCAGCAATTGTTATCCGCAATTGAAGCCGTCGGCAAAATCGAAGGTCGTTCCAGTTTGAATTTTACAGAGTTAATTCGCGCTCAAAATTTAAGAGCGCTCGCGGGTTTGTCATCGCTGGGCGTTCCAGAAAACGTCAAAAAAAGCAGTTAAGCTTTAGCGATATCGACAGTAATAAAGTTTGGTTTCGTAGCCATCCACTGAAGGGAAATTGGCATTCGTAACACATTTACCTAACTCTATGGGTGCGTGGAAATTTACCAGCAAAACATCTAGAGGGCGCGGTAAAGTCGCCAAAGTTTTTTGCAGCGCCGCTGTTGAAGTTTGAGGATTTTGGTCTTGATGCGCTAGGAGAAATTGGATTTCCCTTGGCTGTACCGCTTGCTGTTTGAGTTCCCACGCGATTCCCATCATTTCCCCATTTTGTACATGGGTTTTGTGAGTTGTGGCAATTAGAATTGGCACTTGCACAGATGAAGATGCGGAATCTTGCAACTCTATAATCGGTGGCACTAAGAGATCGGGGCGATAGTATTTCTGATAACCCAAATTGCAGGCGACTGTTAGCCCGCTCAAAAGTCCCATAAGCCAAATGAGCGCAACAGCTTTTTGACCAGATATTTTAATAGAAGGGTTGATTTGACCTTTGGCTTTTGAGCCGGGATTGGTGCTGACTGGACTTGACTGTTTTAAAGCAGTTTCTTCAGCCTTTACAGCGTTCCAGCAGGCGGCAAGACTGGCTCCTACGATAACAATTACAGCGGGAAAATAGACGAAGTTATACCTTGCCCCGCGAGTTAAATCAATTCCGAGGATGTAGGTAAAGACAAAAAATAGCGCGATCGCACTCCAAATAAAACCCTCAAAGAGTTGGGTTGTCAAACCCGCCTCTTGCCGCTGAAATTTCAAGCTTCGATAGAGGATGGGTAGCGCCCAAAGAAAGAAAACAATCATCACAGCCCCAGAAAGAATCACCACGACTAAATCGGGTGACTCTACCGGAAGTAGGGCAATCATCGTAATCCAAGCCGCGATCGCCTGAAATATAGGGCTAAGCCAAGCAAAACCGACGCGATCGCCTTGAATCCATTCGGTTAGCTTTCCCCCATAACTATTCTGCAAGAATACTGGCACCCACACTAATCCCCCCGCCAGCGTCCCAGCCGCAACCGCCAGCAATGGGATTGAGGACTTGACAGTGGGAAATTTAAAATTATTCTTCTGAGTCCGTCTTTGTTGCCACAGAAGGACAATCAACGCCAGCGCTTGGGCACCCAAAGTTAGAACGAAAAAATAATGACTGGAAATTCCTAATGTATTAACCCCTACCCAGAGTAGTACCAGCCAAACGGGCAGCGGTGCCTGACGTTGCAGGTGTCGTGCGGCAACCACCAGACAGGTAAGGGAAGCGATCGCCCACAAAATTGCCAAAGTGTAATGACGGGCTTCCTGCGCTAGAAAGATGCCGTAGGGCGAAACCGCCATCATCGCCGCCGCCAGGTGCCCTACTAACCGAGAACGAAACGCAAACCAGCCAAATGCGTACATCGCAGGGATAGAGACGACACCGAAAAGGGCAGCAAGCGATCGCGCCCCCCACAGCGAAACCAATCCCCCATCCGGCGGAAATAGTTTCAACCACAGGTGAGTTAGCACAAAGTAGAGAGGGGGATGGTTGCTTTCAGTGACTAAGTGATGAATGACATCGTTGATTCCGGCTGCTGGGTTTGCTTGCAAAGGTTGCAGAAGAGTATCGAGTGCGATCGCTTGGTCTAGGGGAACACCGCGAAAACTATTACCCAGGCTGAAAACCAGCGTCGAAAATTCATCCGTCCAAGGCGACTTGCCAGCCAAGTTTAGCAAGCGCAACCCAGTCCCAACTCCTATCCACACTAAAAGCAGCAGCCAGTTATTAATCATTAGTCAATGGTGAATGATACTTTGTTAAGCGCAATCGCTAACTATCATCCCTAGCTTAAATGGCACTCGCGTTAAGCCGTGTAAGATCCCATTGAACAAACGTTGCTAATTTGTTGACGTAGTACACAATCAGGTTGCTGCATGAACGGATAAACTCAATTGGCGGCGCTTTCTCGCTCTCAGGGGACTGCGTCCCGGACGCTCTTTGATCGCAGTCTAAATGCACAACAGCTTAGTAATCTGAAGAGACACTCGAAAAGGACATCCTCTCCTATCCGCTTGGCGAATCATTGCCGTGGCAAGACATTACTCAAACATAGCACCGGCTATCAGTTGCACAGGAGCCGTAAAAACGTAGTAGATGATACCTGTACCCAAGAGTAAGACAGCCAAACTGAAGAGCATTACCCAGCGATCGGACGGTTCATAGGTATCTTCGTCAATATCACGAGCCTTTAATGCGTGAACTACCCACCACCAACCGCAAGCGGTATGGTGGCGCTTCCAACTTCGTGGGGGATTTACGGCGAATAAGTTAATTTCACTTGATGAGGTTTGCCTCATCAAGTGAAATTAACTTTCTTGTCAGATGAATAATTAGAAGTGATTGAATGCTGCCTTCAGCTATTAAAGCTTGATATCAGAGAATTCCAATCGAGGTTTTTCACCAGTTGGATCGCATCTTGGGGTAAATTCCCGATCTCACCCCACAATTGTCCGGGGGTGATGCCAAAAACGTACTGCAATCCCACCACCACCACCAAAATTGTCAAAATCAACCCGAAACCAGCTTTTAAGATTCTAACCAGCAGCGTAACCAGCAAGAGGGACACGGCGATCGCTGCAACTACTAACACAATCTGCGAATCTACTGACCCAATTAAAGAATCCATAATCTAAAATGCTAATGAGTGAGTAACAATAACTTTCCATTCTTTTGTACGGTGAGTTGACTCAATGAGCTTGCAAGCCAATTTGTTAAATCATTGCGTCAACCCACTTGTACGCATCCCATTAATCGTCAATTTCTACGGCTGTGAACGTACTAGGAATGCGAGATTCAATAAATTCCTGCGATACGTTAGGAACTGCCAGCTTATTCTCTTGGGAAGACTTGAGTGGTGGAACGTTAAACTCAAGCGCAGAGGTATCAGGATTTCGGCGGGCGATTAAACGGGTACCATCCAGAATTGTATAAGTGGCAGGTGTTGACTCAATGCCTGCAACGTTAATACCACTCGGTAAATAAATTCCCTGGCAATCCCAGCCTTCAGGAGTTGTCTCACCGTCTGCTAGAAAGTAGAGATTGTTATCGCCAGTCTTCGATGCCTCAGAGGCGGGACCAAAGATGCCGATGGTGTTCCCGGTTTCGTTCCTGCATTGTCCCCAGGTGACACCCGACTCGATTGCGGCTTTTTGCAAGGTCAACTCGTCAATTCGCTGTTGCACTTCTGGAGGGATATCCTGGCTTTCCTGGAGTGCTGATAAACCGTTCAGCGTTTTTGTCACCTGAATATAGTCAGGATTTTTGGATACTTTGGGTCGATCTGCCAGAGAGGGTTGGGCGATCGCTAGGTTCACCACAAATATCACTAGGGCGAGCGCAATTTTGAAAAGATTCTTCATGTTTTTCTCTTGTGACAACCAGAAAGGCTTTCTCAATGTTCTTGTGTCTTTTGTCCAGACTGGCTATCCAGACTGGCGATCCGGTTTGGCAAGAATCTATTGCAGAAGCATAAATTCATCCTACGTAATCACAATTTATAAAAGCAAACACTCTTTTTTGTTGAATCGATAAACTCAATTGATTGAGCAACTGGCATTACTGAAATTACCCGCAATTTGCACCAACGCTGTTCTGGGTAACAACCAGGGTTGGAAAAGTCGAATTCATAACGCTTAGCCTAAGTCAATCACTTCAATTTATTAATTCAACAAGAAAGAGTATTTGCTCTTATACTTTAAGCGCCATACAGTGAAACTATAGCAAGTGCAGCACAAATACAAAAAACCCCTAAGCGCACTCATCAAAGCATTAAACGAATTTGAAGTTGCAAGAGGTAACAGCATGAACTCCACTCAATCCAGTCAACCCGGTATCAACGAATCGCAACAAGCCCCTGTCGTTCTGAAACAACCACAATTTTCAAAGATTCAACCACCTATGAAGAAGCCCTTAACGTTTGGGCAAAAGGTGGCAGACAAAATGGCAACTAAAGTAGGTTCTTGGGCGTTTCTGATTGGACAATCAACCGTTCTTGCTGGATGGGTAGGTTGCAACCTGATACCGGGACTGCCTCACTGGGATGAGTCTCCCTTCATGATGTTGAACCTGGTATTCTCCTTTGCCTCTGCTTATACCGCTCCCGTCGTCTTGATGAGCCAGAACCGCCAATCAGAAGAAGATCGGGAAAGTGCGAATCACAACTACCAGATCACGTTACAAGCCGCTCAAAACCTCGAACTGATCCACGAAAAGCTGGATGCTGACTATGCCAAGAAACTAGTCGAGCTAACTGTATTAATCAAGCAACAACACCAAGCAGCGAGCGAAGTCAAGGTTGTGTTCGTACCGGCTCAAGACTTGAATGAGTTGGAGCATCACTCCAACAAGATTGCAACGGTGGCTGTTCTCAATAGCCACTCCAGAAAACAGGCTTCCTAAATATTTTCAATAATTTAGCTCGAAGTAACGGTTAACGACCAGCGAGAAAGGCTAGAAATGCCTTTACTCTTCTCGTGACTTAATCTATTTATCCTTTCATCATGTGTGAGTTTTGAGCTTCGTTGTGAGACATATTCCCTTCAAGACATCTCTCACAATTCCAACAGGATTGCTACAGCGTCGCCCAAAAGTTCGGATAGACACAACAGAATTTGGAGCATGAACTGAACATGAACGGACTTTTCGCGGCAATTTCAACCGGCTTTACCGCCTTCACAGCAACTAACCTGGATGACATTTTGATTCTGATGCTGTTCTTTTCCCAGGTTAATACCCTCTTTCGCAAACGCCACATTGTTGCCGGACAGTATCTTGGCTTTGCCGCCCTCGTTCTCGCCAGCCTTCCCAGTTTCTTTGGCAGTTTGTTGTTGCCGCGTCCCTGTATTGGAATGTTAGGATTGGTTCCGATTGCGATCGGCATCAGCCGCTTAGTGATTTCTAATGCAGAAAATGATGCTGACTCAGACGAAACACTAGCTCAACCAGCCTGGTTTAGCAGCTTCATCTCACCCCAAGCGTATAGCGTAGCAGCGGTAACTTTTGCAAATGGCGGCGATAACATTGGAATCTATATGCCCCTGTTTGCAAGCTGCACCTGGCAAAATCTAGCCATCGTTCTGGGAGTGTTTTTCTCGCTGGTGGGTGTTTGGTGTCTTGCCGCTTATAAGTTAACCCAAATTCCGGCGATCGCAGATAATCTGACTCGTTACGGCAACCATCTAGTCCCTTTTGTTCTGATTAGCTTAGGGGTGTTAATTCTATTTGATAGCGGCACTTTAGAAAATCCAGGATTGGCAGTACTGACGCTCGTAATTAGTGGTCTTTACCTGTTAAAACTAGGAACCACAATTAATCAAACGCTACAAGCCCAAGCACCAGTTTTGAAAGTTCTGAAGTAGACAAACGGTGTGCGGTTTTAAACTGATATTTCTTTCTTGCACACCTGACTTAAGATAGTTTTCAACTTTTGAATCACATTTTTAGTTGGAATGTTCAGTTATCTCAAAGTAAGGAGAATTCCATGAAATTTATCAAAATTGCTCTCGTCGCGCTCGTGCTTCTGGTCAACCTCATGATTGCTCCTCCCTCATGGGCAGGTAAAGACTTCACGAAAGGAACGGATTACGCGGAAGTAACGCAAGCCATCAATCAATTACTACAAGCCAAGGATAATCCAGATCAAGCGGGTTACACGCCCGAAACCTATCAGCAAACGCTCAGCCAGTTGCAACAGCAGAAGTACGTGATGGAAACGGCTCGAAAGCGGGCACAGTGCCATAACGAAACCCCTGGCACAGTGGCTGTCTATGCCAACAA
>NZ_JACJOQ010000448.1:0-9796 GCF_014695635.1 Coleofasciculus sp. FACHB-712
TGTTGATACTTGGCTTTTCTGAATAGTCAAGTTAACCTGGTGCAAATCAGGGAGCCGTCAAGTTCTAAATTTTCCTATGCTCCTCAATTAATTTACCGTCATGCCTGGGGAGCAAAATCTTAAGAAAGTATAAAAGGTTTAAACTAAGGTGTGGTGGTTGGAGGACAACCGTGTTTCTACGACTTGCAGAGCAACACCGTCAATTTGTACAGGATCTAGTGATGAACCTCCAAGCTCTGGCGATTGTGCTAGAGCAGCGGGGCTATCTGGCTTCTTGCTATACCTGCGGAGGCCAAATGAATAGCGCATCATTTATGGTTAGTCTTGGTGACAACCATCTAATTCGCTTTTTAGTATCGGATTATGGGATTACCTGGACAGAAATGCGGGATGACCGTGAATTAATGAAGCTAGAGGGCGCTGAAGCGATTTGTCAGCTACAAGACCTAGCCAATCTAGTTAAATACCAAATCAAACCTTCTGAGTATCGTCCTGCCGTGCCCCAGCGAGGCTAAAGGAGTTAGCGTAGCAAGGTTTCACCACTCTCTTTAGACAGATAAGCTCCTAGGACTGCTAATCTGAAAAGTGAGAAACCTATGTGCTAACCCCTGGCGATGGATGCCGGAAGAGATGTCTATGACCGCCCTTGATTGTGCATGGCAACACCATTTTATTGAGACCAACAACATTCGCTTACATTGTGTCACCCAAGGAGAGGGAGAGCTAGTTATCCTGTTGCACGGGTTTCCAGAGTTTTGGTATTCCTGGCGGCATCAAATCCCAGCACTGGCTCGCCATTTTAAGGTGGTGGTTCCCGATTTGCGGGGCTACAACGATTCGGATAAGCCTCTCAGTGGTTATGACCTGGATACTCTTAGCGCCGATATTCGGGGTCTGATTGAGAATTTAGGGTATGTCCGGGCACATATTGTTGGTCACGATTGGGGCGGATTGATCGCATGGCATCTAGCGCAGAAATTTCCAGACGTTCTGAATCGTCTGGCTATTTTGAATGCGCCGCATCCGTACAGGTTTTGGCAGGAATTGACGGGAAACTTGGATCACCTGCGCCGCAGCTGGTACGTTCTGGCGTTTCAGATTCCTGGTTTGCCAGAGTGGCTGATTCAGCAAAATTTAAAAGATTTTGTAAATAACGTGTTTCGGGGACAGGCGGTTCGCAAAGGCGCGTTTTCTGCCGAGGATGCCCAAGTGTATCAGGCAGCACTGGCAAAGCCTGGGGTTTTGGCGGCGGCAATTAACTACTATCGATCGTCTTTGTCGCCTCAAAATTGGCTGCATCACTGGGGACGATCGCCCGATCCCGTCACTGTGCCTACCTTGATTTTGTGGAGCGAAGAAGACGCCTTTTTGACTCGAAAACTCACCGAAGGCATGGAACGCTTAATCGCTGCTCCTTTCAACCTAAAATTTATTAGTCACTGCGGTCACTGGATGCAGCAAGAAGTTCCCCAAACCGTAAATCGAGAACTCTTAAACTTTTTCCGCTCCCCAATATTAACTGGTGGCAAAAAAAACTTCTAAATCTATTGGTAAAAATCTATCGAAGAAACTGCTGCCAGTGTGGTGAGATTTAAAACTGGCGACTTCGCTCATGTCAACAATCTTTAACAACACGCTTGATAGCGCCAAATTAATTGGCGCTATTGGTTTTGGAAATGTTAATTTAGCAAAAGTTAGAAGAAACTAAGCTGATTGACCGGAATAGCCCAAAAGCCCTATAGTCCCAGTTTCTTCGACTACAGAATTTTAGGCGATCGCGTTGAGACTCATTTTCCAATTTTTCAACAAACTCAGGTCACAAGGCAGTATCAAACCCCCATCTGGCGGTCAAAGAACGAATTGTGATGCGAAACACAGAGCAACCATGACAATTAACAACCCCAGTCGCCGAATTTTGTTGCATCCTGGAAGGGTAGGGGTTGTATCTATTTCGTTCGACAGAGGACAAGGTTATATCCTCGGATTAACTCGATTTATGGCGTAGCGCCACCAGCAAAATGATTGGGTACCGTGAGAGCGATCGCCTCATGCTCAATTATTTCCCAAATCAGCAACGCCCCCTCACTGCACTCAGTATCAGCGAGAACTAAGGATGTTTAACGCTACAGAAATTCTAATTGACTCTTTTGTTCAAAGAATTCGTGAAGGCTACCGACGCACTTACGGCGGCTACAAGCCCGACTACGAAGATATTATTGCCTGGGCGGGGGGTATGGCTCTGGAAAACATTGCCAACAGCGACGCCCTTTATCACAATGTTGAACACTCGATTTTAGTCGCTCTGGTCGGGCAAGAAATCTTGCGCGGTAGACATATCCGCGAGGGCGGGGTGTCCTGTGAAGACTGGTTGCACTTCATTCTCTCCTTGGTTTGCCATGACATTGGCTACGTGAAGGGCGTGTGTCGCCTAGATAGAGACTACGAAAGACTGTATGCGACGGGGCAGGATGCAGAAATGGTTTCCGTGCCTCGTGGATCTTCAGATGCCAGCTTGACACCGTATCACGTCGATCGAGCCAAACTCTTTATTGAAGAGCGCTTTGGCGGTCATAAGCTGATTGATGCGGAATTGATCAAGCGCAATATTGAACTCACTCGTTTTCCAGTCCCAAAAGCAGAGGATCATCAAGATACGGTTAATTATCCAGGCTTGGTTCGGGCATCTGACTTGATTGGTCAGCTGAGCGATCCCCGCTACCTGAAGAAAATTGGTGCCTTGTACTATGAGTTTGAAGAAACTGGCGTCAATCAAGCCTTAGGTTATCGGCATCCTGGAGACTTGCGGCGGAACTATCCCAAATTTTACTGGCATGGGGTATTTCCGTATATTCAAGATGCGCTGCGCTACCTGTCGCTAACTCAGCAGGGTAAGCAAATCATTGCCAACCTCTACTCGAATGTGTTTGTTGTTGAGCACGAAAGTGCCGAAGATGAGCGACGGCAACTGGAAGAACAGTTAGTAGTTGGAGCTTAGAAAGGGAACCAGTGGGGAGTTAGGAGCGAACAATCCAAATAAGCTTGGAAATACTAAATTCTAGCTTATGATTTAATTTAAAACTCCTAACTCATAACTCCTAAGCACTAACTTTATGAACTGGTGGCAAAAGCTTAAAAACAATCCCTTAGCTCGTTTTGGCGCTTTAATCCTGTTAATTTTTTACCTTAGCGTTATTGCAGCTGATTTTGTTGCGCCTTATCGTCCATGTGACTCTTATGACCTGTCTCAAGGACTGTGTGATGTACAGCCAAATACGTCACTTTTGCCACCAACTCAGATTTACTGGCGCAACCGTGAGGGACAATTTATTGGGCCGCACGTTTACCCGACGACTCAGGGGCCGACAGATTTAGAGACGGGCGATCGCAAAGTGATTGTAGACTTCCAAAAACCTTCACCTGTTCGCCTGTTTGTCCGGGGACCGAAATACCAACTATTTCAGCTTCGCCTACCGCTGCCACCCAAATTTGATGAGGTGGAAATTCTTAGCGGTATTCCCTTTAATTGGCATCTCTTCGGCACCCTTGGGGAAGGCAAACTGAATTTGTTAGGCACCGATGAACAGGGGCGCGACCAGTTCAGCCGTCTACTGCACGGGGGCAGAATCAGCCTCAGCATTGGTCTAGTGGGAATTGCCATATCTTTCCCCCTAGGTTTGTTGGTTGGAGGGATTTCTGGCTTTTTCGGAGGCACAACTGACAGCATCTTAATGCGCTTTGTGGAAGTGCTGATGACAATTCCCAGCCTTTATCTGTTGGTTGCCCTTGCCGCAGTGCTACCGTCAGGACTAACGAGTGCCCAGCGATTCTTATTAATTGTCCTGATTACCTCATTCGTCGGCTGGGCTGGGTTAGCACGGGTGATTCGGGGACAGGTGCTGTCCATTAAAGAGCGGGAATTTGTGCAAGCAGCACGCGCAATGGGTGCAAAACCGCTGTACATTATCATTCGTCATGTGTTGCCGCAAACTGCTACCTACGTGATTATCTCGGCAACTTTGGCAATCCCTGGTTTTATCGTGGCGGAATCAGTGCTGAGTTTGATTGGGCTAGGAATTCAGCAGCCAGATCCGTCTTGGGGGAATATGCTATCGCTAGCAACAAATGCATCAATTTTGGTGTTACAACCTTGGTTGATCTGGCCTCCAGCGCTATTGATTATCCTCACTGTATTAGCATTTAACTTGCTAGGCGATGGGCTGCGGGATGCCCTCGATCCCCGGAGTTTGCGGCGGTAATTTTAAAAGTTTTTTGCGAATTTGTGTGACATATTTAGCAGAGTCGGTCATATTTGTGAACTGACTCTGCTAAATTTTTTGTTGAGTTTGTTTCCGAGCTATTCATATAGCTCGGAAACGTGTGATCTGATAGGAGTTGGAAGCAAATGATATTGAAAATTATATTCAAAAAAATTATTTGTTCAAGTTTGAAATACGGCTTATTTAGCTGGATTTTAGTCAGTGGCTTTGTCTCTCAAACTGCTTATTCTGCGGATGTAGATAAAACTCCTCAAGGTAGCAAAGAAATTAGTACGTTTCTAAAGACAGATTCAGATTTACCAAATTTGGATAATCAGCCTGATAACAACACGAGTTTGCAACAGGTGGAGGAACTAGAGGAGGAAAATGCAGAAGAGTCAGACGCTGCTGAAGCTTCGATGGAGCAAGTGACCAATGTTTCTCAGCTGACAGACGTGGAACCCACAGATTGGGCATATGAAGCACTGCGATCGCTTATCGAACGCTATGGCTGTATCGCGGGCTATCCGGACAGTACTTATCGTGGTAATCGTGCCCTAACGCGGTATGAATTTGCTGCCGGGTTAAATGCTTGTTTGGAGCAAATTACTAACCTGGTTCCGATAGCAACTGCTGATGGAATCAGACAAGAGGAATTGGCTACCTTACAGCGATTGCAATCAGAATTTGCAATCGAATTGGCCAGTCTTCGGGGTTCCGTGGGTAGCTTGGAAGCTCGCACTGCGGAAATAGAAGCAACCCAATTTTCTACAACCACTAAATTGAGCGGACTGACAATTGTTGGCGTTCAAGGGCGTAGCAACAATCGCGCCGATTTATTTCCTAGAGATGGGAAAAAAGAGACTGATGATCGGGGTACAAATATTAACGTAATTAATTTTAATCAGCTGTATCTAACTACCCAATTTGACGAACGTAGTTACCTGTTAGCAGGTCTCCAAGCGAGTCAAGGAACCACTGCACCTCGACTAACTAACGATGTCCTACTGAGCTATGAATTGTTTAATGATAACGATGTGATTTTGAGCGATCTAAACTACCGTTTCCTCCTCACCGACAAATTTGCTGTTCTCGTGGGGACAGAAGGAGTAAATATGGCTTACGCTTTCCGAGGCCCAAATCGTGTGGAAAGCGCTGCTACAGGTCCAATTTCTGCTTTTGCCCAAAGAAACCCAATTCTGAATATTGGCTTTGGTCGTGGCGGTATCGGTTTTGATTGGCAATTTGCTAAACGTGCCAGTTTGCAGGCGGTTTACTCAACGACTATTCCAGGATTTTTTCATAGCGATGGACGACCCGACGGGCACAATACCGCAGGTTTCCAACTAGCGCTTACCCCAACCGATCCGCTTGATATCACTTTGTATTATGTTAATGACTACTCTCCCAATGGTTCTTTGCTGACTGGGATTGGAGACGACCAGTTGAGTGCTATTAATCCACTGACTGGTAATTCAGCATCCCTGCAAACTAATGCCGTTGGTGCCACGATTAACTGGCGAATTACGCCGCGCATTTCGTTAGGTGGATGGGCTGGTTATACCAATTCCCACATTCCCGGAAGATCGGGAAATGTAGAAACAACTAACTATATGGTGTATCTCAATTTTCCCGATTTATTTGGACAAGGAAATTTGGGAGGAATTTATATTGGACAACCACCAAAAATTGTTAGCAGCGATTTGCCCGTAGGAAATAATATCCCTGACTTTTTCAATACGGGTTTGGGCAGAGAAGGAGGACAACCTGGAACGACCACTCATGTAGAAGCGTTCTATCGTTGGCAGGCAACGGACAACATTAGCATCACGCCAGGGGTAGTCTTTATTTTTGAACCGGGACATACACCCGCTAGCGACCCAATCGCTGTAGGTATATTACGGACTAGCTTCTCCTTCTAGGAAAATTTCCCTATCTACACTTGTCACATTCAGCAAAGTGCAACATCGCAGGAGTTCTTGGATGTCGCTCAGGATGATATTCTGATGCAAAATGCCAGTTTACACCTCATCAAACCTTTATTTAGCTACAAAAACTTTATCCAAATTTACCGTAATTTTACTAAGTCTACTTTTTTTTAATTTAATATTTTTTTATTTTCAGTGTTATCTCGCTTGTAGATAGAAGAGTAGAAGCTATAAATTGACATAAGGTTCGGTTAAGCAATTATATTGGCAACTACAAGAATCTCTAATTGTTATTTGTCGCTCTTTAATCAACCTCAATAGAAATTGTAAATTTTGCTGTATTTGTCTACCCTGGAAAACATTTACGGCAGAAAAACTTATGGGTTGATTTCAAAATTTTTATCTGTAATTGCAGATAGATACAGATTATTTTTGCTTTTGCAAAAGTTAATTATTTGTTTGAAGGATGTTGAGTCAAAGTGGCTAAATTTATTTTTTCTTTTCTAGTTTTTATTTTAACTCAAAGCTCTATTTTAAGTGCGGCTAATTCTCAAGCCCAAACGGTTATTCCTTTAGAAACTAACATTGTTGATACTATCGACTCAAGCTCCTATGAACAGACCGCAGAGTGGAATACAAGTGTTAAATCTGACGTTGGTAATACTGTCGTCAATTCTACCAATACTGAGCAAGTTGTTGTTTCTAAAGCTGGAAATAAAGCTACTGATTCTAGCTCCCCTGTAGCGGACAGTAAAGCCACTAATCAACGGATTCCCATGTCAAGCAGAATTTTTGATGTATCTTCTATGCGACAGTAGCGCCAAGGGGTGATACATCTCAATTTTTGAGATAGTGTCGAAATTATTGTAGAGGTCGGCTGTTTGATATCTTTAAGCGATCGCATCCGCTTATTCTACCCAGATGTTTTTTCCTCAACGGGGTGTTGACCATAAAAGGGTAGCGCTTCTGACCAGTGGGGGCGCTTTCCCTGTTGCCAATCTAGATAGGCTAGTTCTAGTAGGCTCGAAACGGTTGCCCCTAGCCCAGCCCCAGCAGCGATATCAATTAGCTGATAGGGATGCCAACTGTCCAGCGTTTGTTGCCATACTGCCGGTGTCATCACGCTATCTGGTAACATCTGAGCGAGTCCGGAACTGGATGGCAATACCTGATAAATGGCGGTAAATAATTGACCCCGTTGAGCTGGCAATTGGACAGCGATCGCATTACTGAGTGAAGATTCTTCACCGTTTCCGTTGCCTTGCTGTTTACTTTTACCGGCTTCTGACCAAGCCACAGATGCCAGTGTAGAGACGGAAAACAGAGGAATATCCAACTGTTGCGCCAGGGTCCGCGCTGTAACAACACCGATGCGAGTCCCTGTAAAGCTGCCTGGGCCTATTGCCACACAGATAAATTTCAAATCAGCCCACATCTGCGGCTGAATAAACTCAGCCAGATGATGATGTAAATGAGTGGATAAATCGCGCCCTAAATCCCAAGTTTGGCAGCGCGAATCTCCAGAAAAGTTATTGAGTGCTAGACCTAGTTCAGGACTGCTGGTATGTAGTGCTAAGCCGTATTTTGTTGGATCGAGCTTCACGGAATTCATGCCCAGTTCAAGGGATCGATAGCCCAGATAGGGAAACCCGATAAATCAGAGTCCCTACAAGTGCCTAGCCGCGACTTCTTAGTCGTGAAAGGCGTTGATTTGGAGATCGTAAATTGCTTGACCCGTCAAGCAGTGCCAGTGACAGGTAAATAAATCTGGCTTTTGGACGTTGATGCTAGCGATCGCTGGTTCCCCTGGAAACGGCAAAAGTCGGTCAAAAAAAATCCCTTGCTCTTGAAAGCCGAACTGTAATAAATAAACAGCTGGTGGCGCTGATAAAAATTGCAGCAATCGATGCCCCAGTTGGTACAGTGGCTGACGCCAGATATCCGATAGATGCACCGGCTGACGATAACCTTTCAAAGTCGGTTCTAAGCGCCTACTTTCATCATCCTCAACCCTACCAATCACCTCGCCGTAGAGCGGCCCCTTTGCCGTAAGAACGATTGGCAACCAGAAATCACCGACACCCGTCGTCGCTCCTAATTGCTCCACCAACTGGCGTAAACCAGTCACATCGCGGCAAGCCTGATAAAGGGATTGGGCTGGAAATTCCAAGCTTTCTGGCAAATTCAGCGTTAAAGGACACCAAAGAGTTTCCGCTTGGTTTTGCAAGTCCGTCCAGACTGAGGCAATAAATTGCGTCTCTACAATTTGTATCGTTGTCGGTACTGGGGAATTGAGCGCGCTTTGCTTGAGGGCAGAAACAATTTCGGCTATTGTGGGCGATACCGGAAGTTCATCAGCAGCATCAACCACAATCAGAACTTTACGCATGACCAAAGGTTGGAATCGGGCTATTACGAACACCCGTACGCGGGAAACTGGGCAGATCGAGTCCGGTCGTCGTGCGACGGGTTCTGACAGCTAGACGGTAGCTGACACTTTGCAACTCGGCATGGAGTTGACGGTTTTCCCGTTGCAGCATCGCCACTTTTTCTCGCACGGGTGCCATGCGTTCGGCAAATTTCTGGCGATAAATCTGTGGTAACTCCTGCACCACTTGTTCGAGCATCCGGCTGCGGTCGGTCAATTCCTGTACAGACTGCCGCAATTGATAAATCTCGGTGTCGCGGGTTGTAATCTGTTCCTGGTAGAACGTTACCTGCTGCTCGACCTCTTGCAGTTGTTCTCGCAGCGCTCTCATCTGAGCCATGTGCCGCTCAGAAACTTCCGGTCTGGGCATAAAATTAGCATTGCCCTTAACCAGCCGGAATAGTTCTTGAGACAACTGCTGAACCAGTTGATCTCGCATCTGCAACTCTTCGCGCAGGCGAGTTGCGTCAGATTGAAGCGTTTGTAGGTTTGGCGTGTCTGTCTGGCTCACAATGGCTTACGGCTCCTTTGAGATGATTTTCCTAATGGCAGGCGCGAGGCGATAGCGGATGGCTCATATTGCTTTTGCAGCTAATTTACCATTTGCAACGGCAATTAACACCTGATTGCTACCCTTGTTTGCAATTAAGGGTTGGGTCTATCGTATCCTCAGATTCAGCTAGATTTTCTGCCGGTGCGAACAAATCGTTCAGTTTATACAAACCATTTGTCATCCGGCAGCGAGATTGAAGCGATAGGCGTCTTGTAGTATTTAGGTGGAATCAAGAGGAAGTGGTTAAGATGAGCGCAGCCAGCAGTTCAAACAAGATCAAATTTGGTACCGATGGATGGCGGGGGATTATCGCCGATGACTTTACCTTCGCCAATGTGTGTAAAGTTACGCGGGCGATCGCGAGTTATCTCGAAAACGCCTATTCCAAAGACCGTCCTGTCTTAGTAGCTTACGATACCCGTTTTTTAGCCGACCAATTCGCCCGAACTGCCGCTGAAGTTTTGGCAGACGCAGGGTGGACGGTGAAAATTGTCGATCGAGATTGCCCGACACCAGTTATTGCTTACAACGCTAAGCTTCTCAACTCTGCTGGGGCACTGATGTTCACCGCCAGTCATAACCCAGCTCCCTATTGCGGCATCAAATACATCCCCGATTACGCTGGTCCGGC
>NZ_JACJOQ010000449.1:0-6918 GCF_014695635.1 Coleofasciculus sp. FACHB-712
TCCTTGCAAAAATACGGTCAGGATAATCGTGAGGAAGACCAACGCTTTGATAGAATCGCCGCCGTTGATGCCCCTCTGTGTCAGAAAAATGGCAAATAGAGAAGCAACCGACGCTGAAACAATTCCTCTAGGAGCAATCCAGCACAAAAACAGCTTCTGCCGCCAGTTCAGGTCACTATTGAAGGTACATAAGCCGATGTTTATCGGTCGCACGATAAACATCAGTGCCAGAACTGTAAACAAACTTCCCCACCCCAGCGCAAATACACTTGCGATGGACAAGTCAGCTGCCAGCAGGATGAACAAAACCGAAACGCCAAGAATCGTTAATTGTCCTTTAAATCGCCGCAACATCCGTTCCTCTGGGATTGAGGAGGCACCCAGAACAATTCCCGCCATCACGGTTGCCATTAACCCCGACTCGCTGCGGATTGTTTGCGCCAAACCAAATAAGCCCCACAACCCAGCCAGAACGACCAGGTTATTTAAGTCTTCTGAAAGAAACTTGGCGCGTTTGATAATCCAACCCATCAACCAGCCACCGACAACGCCGATGCCGCCGCCGATGCCTAAGCGCAAGACGAGACCGATGAAAGCTTCGATGGGGTCGGTATCGGCGTTCAAAATGGTGTCTAGCACGACGACAGCCAAGATAGCCCCTACCGGGTCAATTAAGACGCCTTCTCCCTCCAGAAGTGCTGCTACTTGCCGGTCTACTTGCACCTGTTTCAGCAGGGGACTGATCACGGTTGGTCCCGTTACGACCACTAAGGAAGCGTAGAGAAAAGCGATAGGCCAGGGAAATTCACCCAGCCAGTGAGCTGCCATACCACCGCCCAGCAGCGTGATCAGCGTTCCCAGTGTCACTAAGTTTCGCAGGCTGCCGGAAACCTTTCCCAACTCTCTCAGCTCTAGGTTCAGCCCCCCTTCAAACAGAATCACTGCCACTGCCAGGGCAGTAATGACCTCTAAGCCAGTACCTAGAGAATGCGGGTGTAGCAGGCGCAAGCCATCAGGTCCCAGGAGAATGCCAAACAACAGCAAAAAGACGATGCTAGGAACCTGAAGATATTGGGCTAAAACCTGGGCGCTGATACCTGCAACAACCGTGATAACGATTTGCAGGGTTAGTTCAAAGGATGTTTCCATGTTGTAGATTTTGATAAAACCAACGAAGTTTTATCAATATCAATATCTTTGGTAAAGGATAGTAAATATTAACCCTTCCTGGCTGCTATGCAATAGTCAACCTGTCTTTGCATCGGATATTTTGAGACAAGTATCTGTAGTATATGATACACGTTTGGTCTAAAAATCTACTGAAAAAGCAAAAATTTGTCTATGCAAACAGGGTATATAGAGTAAATGCGAAAAGGGCACAGAAGAAAAGTGCGTCCTTTACTGAATTGCTTGCCCTTTCAACCACGCTTTTCAATCCGTTTGTTGAGAAAAATCCAGCAGCAACTCCCCCAAATCTTCTCACTGGACAACCGTTCCTGCACTCAGAACGCAAAGAACCTCTTCCTACTGTGCTGGTTCGATCCTAGCAAGCTGTTCTAAGAAACACTGCTTCTTGCTGGCATTCAACTGGAGTAGGAGTGTCAATAAAGCCGGTTAGCTGCACTTGTGTTACTTTTATCATTTCTACGGTATCTTTTCGGATATCACCACTTGCTCCAGACTTGTAAACTTGATCAGCACACGACTTGGATGCCTAAGACCATGAACGCATCTGCGAATTTTGACTTCGACGACGACAGGTTCAATGCACCACCTTCTCAAGTTATCCCTTGGTGCCAGATGATCAATCCTCGATATGGGAAAACTGGCATCCAGCCGCACGGATTGGCAATTAAGCTAGATAACGCTAATGCGGTTGGCTTTAAACCGGATGCCACTTGGGACCAGGTGCAGCATGAGTTTAGCACCGGAGTCGAAACGCTGTTTATCACTACTACCCCCCGCTTAGTCATCGTGAGGCGGGGTCCATTGTCTGTGAAAGACCGTGAAACTGGGATGAAATTGGGTACGTTTAAAGATAACTACGATGCTTTCTTGGCAGACAAGCTCAAGTTTAAGACGTTCACTCGCCACTTGATTTTTTTAGTCGGGGAGAAACAAAAGCTTTTGCATCACTTGCCACTGCAATTGACGGTGAATGGTGCAGCAGGTGCTAGTTTTGGAAAATCCTACTGCGAGATGAAACAAGGTCAAGTCGTCGGTGGATTTATTGCTGAATTGGAAAAGGCTTATGCTCAGTATCGCAAGCAGCCTTTAACACCAAAAGGGCCGTTGTTTCATGCTCATGGAATTTTTTGTCCGTTAATTGAAATGGAGGAAAGGGGCAGTGGCACAAATACGGCTCTGGTGGCTAGTACAGTAGATTATGAGCATCCTACTGCTAAGAATTTGACAGAATATCTAATTTCTTCCAGTTCTGACGAGTCTGCGCTTATCTGCAAGACTTTTGAGGAGTACCAAGACTTCGGAAAAGAAAAACCGAAAGAGGAAACCCCCGCGCCCAAAATGGAGATGGCAGGGGTGTCTAGTTCATACGATTATCACGATGAATTTGAGTACGGCGAACCTCCTTATTAAATAGGGCAGAAGTAAAAAGTTAAAGATAAAAAGGCAAAAGTAAGAAGTTTTTACTTTTGCCTTTTTACTTTTAATTTCTAGGTAGGATTAGGACGCGATCGCCTCAATTTCTTAGGTTGGGGGACGCTAAAAAATTTACTGTTTTAGCAGCAGGTAATACAGTTGCCCGTTGCCGCCGGTAACACCCGCGCGATCGCCCGCCCGTTTACCCGTTCCGATAAAATAATCTACGCGACCGGGACCTAGAATTGCACTTCCCTTATCCTGGTCGAGTACGTAGCGACTCACCAGACGCTGTTCGATCTTACCAGCACGATTAAAGTAGGGAACTCTTGTATGAATTAAAGCTAAGGCACCCGGAGGCATCAAAGATTTATCCGTCGCAATCGAACGCTCAGCTGTCACCGGCACCCCAACGCTTCCCATTGCTGGGGCACCATTGGTTTCGTTGAAGAAAACAAAGCGCTGATTGCGCGGGATATAGTTACTCAGCTCTAAAGGATTTTGCTGGAAGTATTTGATCAGCACAGGTAACGTCAGACCGGATAGGGGCAGTTTGCCATCTTTAGCGAGTTCTTTCCCAACACTGGTGTAGGGGTAATCGGTTCCACCCGCATAACCGACCGTCATCACGCTTCCATCAGTCATCTGGAGCTGAGCAGAGCCTTGGATTTGCACCAAGAAGGCTTCCAGGCGATCGCTCATCCAAGCGATTTCTAGCCCTTTTAGCGGACTGTTCGCTCCCAGCAAGCCATCCTCCCCTTCTAGCTGAACCCGTGTGGGGTGGGGTTTGGGCCAAGAGTTGAAGTTTGACGGCATCCCATAGAGAGGATAACGATGCTCTGCCGTCTGCTTGCGGCTGGCTGTATAGGTTGGTTCGTAGTAGGCGGTGTACTGAACGTTCCCCTTATTGTCCTTGCCTACAGACTGGTACAAGACAAACTCACGCTTGATTGCGGCTTGCAGTTCGGCAGCCGAACCAGAGTTGAGAACTAGCTGCCGAAAGCGCACTAAAGATCGGCGGACGCGATCGCGGGTGATTCCCGGCACCGGATACTGCTGGTAGGCTTGAGCGGCACTGTTTGTCTGTAAATATCGCAGACTGTTATCAATCGAGGCGATTAAAGCTTTTCGGTCTCCGGCTTGACCGTTTTGCCCCCAGATTTGCTCATCAAGTCCCAGTGCATCTGACCGGCAACAGACGAGATTTAAAAGGTTTGAGTTGACTGGTATCAGCGGAACGGACAGGGGATCTTTAGCGAGGGCAGGCAAAGTGACATTTCCCAGAGTTACACCAAAACTCAGGGACAGTAAAGCCAATGTCTTTCTCATTACTTACACCAAAAGGGAAAGTGATAGCTATTCGTAGTCACTTCTATCGACACTTCCGGCGAAGACAGGTTCCACTCGGATTGCCCTAATGCTGACGGGACGTATAACCATGTACTCGCCCTGGATATTTTTGATCGGCACACTGATAAAGTCCGTGGAGGCGGCTTTGGGCATCAGCTCGCCGCTGTACCACTTCTGAAACTCTTGAATGGTTGCAAAACGCACTTCTGCTTTGTGACCACCTTCTATCATCAGGTGTACAGCGTATTCGGTGGGAGTTCTCGGCATACAGTCGATTGATTTTCAATCCGTCCTGATTATTATGAGCTGAGAATGGTCGAAAATAACAGGCTATTTCTACAGAATTTTCTCAAAAGGTCATTCGTTATTAGTCTGTAGCAACCA
The DNA here is from genome assembly GCF_014695635.1 of Coleofasciculus sp. FACHB-712. Classification (NCBI taxonomy): domain Bacteria; kingdom Bacillati; phylum Cyanobacteriota; class Cyanophyceae; order Coleofasciculales; family Coleofasciculaceae; genus Coleofasciculus; species Coleofasciculus sp. FACHB-712. The sequence continues at coordinate 4,336 of NZ_JACJOQ010000449.1, forward strand.
ACGAATGACGAATAGCACTGGCTTCAGAGCCTTGAATTAAAATTCAGGCTTCACGGCTAGAACCTGTTTTCACAGGTTGAAATTTATATACTGTAATAACCAGTGACGAATGACTAGGAAAACAGATTAAACCGATGCAGCAGGGTTTCTAGCAGGGGCGGTAAAGTCTGATGCAGTTCCGACGCACTGTTAAACAACAGTTGTTGATGGTTGGGAAGATCAAAGGGAAACTGTCCCGACATCTCCGAACGCTCCATTTGAGCTAGCAGAATTTGTTCAGAACGCTTACTTTGAAAGGCGTAGCCAATTTCTACACAAACATTCGGACTGGGAATGAGTAGGGGCGTTTCTTCCCTGGAAATGCTAGTGATAGGTGTCCCATCAGCAACAAATAGCAGACTCTTCCGAATTTTTCGCATCTGCGTGGTGTTGAGGCGATTTGAGGCACCTGTGGGGCGGTTGGATACTTCTAGCGTCAAAGGAAGACGCGATCGCGTGTTTAATACTTCTAGGGCGTTAGCCAGTCCCTCTCGCAGGGCTTCACTCGACGCCGCATATTCAGTCTGATGGCAGAGGAAGATAATCGGTTCCAGATTCGCCATCACCGTCTGTTTAGTGAAATAAATCTCGTGGCTTGTCAGGTCAATGTTGGAGATTATGTAGCCACCGCTGCCTTCGATGTAAAACTCTACCGATTCCCCTTCTAGATAACGACCAAACCAAGCTGAGCGCTTAACATCCTGGCTGTCTTCTAAAAAATCTGCCCGTAATCCAGACTTCAGCAAGCTATTTTTGCTCAATCGCAGATCGTGGGGACGTTTCTCTAATTCTTTAATCGGCTCATACTCTTGGAGATACCAGCCTCTCAGGGCAATGATAGCCATGATGTCTTATCAATAATGCACAGAATCTTCACGTCTTTAATTTAAGACGCCTGAGAAGGAATCTTAGCAGTATGCGGTGACATCTTCTCCACATTCATCTGCTAGATAGCAAAGTGCCCGGAAACGTAGGCTTACGACTTCTTCGTAAAGCGGATTCAGCTTGCACATTGGAGGAATGTGAAACAGGGTGCGACCAAATACTTTGATATCGCGCTCAAAGGGGCACTGGGAGGGGATTGACTTGCACAGGCGATGAGCGAGTTCGCGATCGCGCACTTGTATGTTGTCAATCCACTCGCGCAGAGGTTGCAGGAAGTTCAACCGCGTCCGTGCTTTTGTGGGTTGTTGAATCGGGGCTACCTTTTGGGAAACCTCTTCTTGAGGCATCCAGAACCAGCTTGTCAGGGAAATATTTTTTACTGTATACTGGGATACATTCATGATGCTTCTCCTGTGTTACGTTTTCAAGTCTTCAAAAAGCTAAATTTAACTGTCTGTCCTTTATCTACAACTGCGACTCTGCTTTTACCGGATGCTGGCTGTGAGATTTGAGCGTTTCTAGAAACTTTGACCGTTAGACTTACTTAATCATTGACGCGCGATCGCTATTTTTTGTTCTTTGCTCGGTTAATCTCGGATGCCGACTTGACAGACAAAAGGCTTGTGAGAACTCTTCTGTTATCATCCTCCCTAATTTCCTGTCTATATTGCGTGAGGAACATCACTGAATATTTGTGAGTGTCCCTTCCAGGTTTCAGTGATTACACGCATATATTGCCACTGCACTCTCGCATAAACTTGTCTGCATAAAGGCTGTAAGGTCTGTGGTTGCTTTGCTTTCGGCAAAAATGCCCCTAGACGCTTCGCGGCTCGCTCGCTTCCTAACTTTTCTTAGAATCAGAGCCATTTATTTTCCTTTAACGACGAGAAAATAATCACTCCTTGAAAACTCTAAGGAGAAGTGAAAGACAGTGAAAGAACCTAGCCAAGTTGATAAAATCATTTCCCGTCTACCAATTTGAATTCAGCAATTTTGCTGATGAAATAAAAAATAAAAGTTGGTAATAAATTACCTATTTCACTGAGGAATAAAAAAATAGAGATAGAAATCTTAAGCTACAGCTAGTTGATTCAGTTTTTGCCCTATTTTCAAAGAGCAATACTTAAAAATCATTAAAAATAAATTTCGTAAAAGTACTTGCAAAGTTATACTGCAAAGGTAAATTATGATCGCTATACAAAATATATGTGAGTTCAAGGTCAAGATGAACACCCGAACTTTAAAAACAACTCCAATTAAGACAAATATATTGGGAATTGGAGTCAGTCGTACTAAATATAAAGACTGCACGGATTTGATTATTCAAAGTGCCCAATTACGCCAATCTTGTACCGTTGCAGCAGTGAATGTCCATAGCATTACCTCCGGTTATCTTGACCCAGACGGTCATGGCTATCAACTCAATCAGTTTACTCTGGTTGCCCCTGATGGTCAGCCGGTGCGTTGGGCGCTCAATCTTCTTCGTAATCATGATGAAGAGATACTCCCGGAGCGGGTGCGGGGTCCAGAGCTAATGTTAAATATTTGCGAACAAGCTGCTGCTAAAGAAATAAGTATTTTTCTATATGGCTCTACGGAAGCAGTTCTGGAAACTTTACAGAAGAATCTACAAGAAAAATTTCCCAGCTTGATAATTGC
>NZ_JACJOQ010000045.1:0-2485 GCF_014695635.1 Coleofasciculus sp. FACHB-712
TGGAAGAAGCGTCGGGTATCTTCTTCGTGGTAGGTTGTCACCCCAGGCGGGGCAATACCCTCCTGAACGGTGCTACGCAAAAACTCGATGGCTCTTAAGGATTCCGGTCGATCTAACCCAACTTCTAACGTGTCGGGATTCACCCAGAAGCCACCAGCGCCTTCGAGAACCTCCATAAACATTGCCACCGCTCCTTCGTATTGGCGACCTTGCCAGAGGTAGCCCCATGTTACCTTTCCTGCCTTCTGCAAGGTTTTGGAAGCTGCCATTAAATCTTGAAACGTTTCTGGTGGCTGCAATCCGGCTTCTGCTAGCAAGTCTTTCCGGTAGTAGAGCATCCCCGCATCAGAACGAATTGGCAGTCGGTACAGCTTGCCTTCGTAACGTCCCCCTTCGACATCATTGGGTGAAAATGCTGCCAATTCGTCTTGGGAAATCCGGTTGCTGAGGTCTAGCAGCCAACCCGCCGCCGCAAATTTTGGCGTCCAGATGATATCCATGACCACCAGGTCATAAGGAGATTCTCCCAAGATGAAAGCAGAGGTATAGAGGTCTTCAACCAAGTTTGTAGCGTTAGGACCTTCAACGATGTTGATGCGAATGCCTGGATTCTCTGCCTCGAAGTCTTTGATCATCCGCTGCAAGGGTGGGGCATCTGGGGCAGGCAGCAACAGGTTGAGCGTGACTGGCTGCTGAGCCATCACGAACCAGCTAAACAATACGATGCCCAAGAAAAGAAGAATAGATATCCCAAAGCGACGCAAAGAGCGGAGGTTTGGTAGGAATTTTCGCAGTTTGTTTACCGATTGGCGATATAACATTGTTGCTTTATCAAGCAAAGGTTTAATAGTTGATTGGGAAACAAATAAAGACAATTAAATTTTCTCAACCGGCTTATTTGATGGCTAGCTTACTCACTTTGCTTAAAATTGCTTAATACTCTGATAAGAAGCCCGAAAAAAATAGCTCGTGCTACAGACATTTCAGCTTGTCATCAATGCAGACGATTCGTTTGAGAAAGGCAAAGTTTGCAGAAACGTATCCTAGGCTGAACTGAGATCGTCTCTGGTTCTGCTAGGAGTACAAACTGTTTATTTCCAATAGATAAAAATGCTTTGATATCAGTAAATTAATTTCTTATTAATGAGAGATCAACCTTCCAAAGAGATAGCAAGCTATAAACAAAAAACTTTCCTGGGGGGTTTGAGTTGCAGACCTAAAAGTGGTAAAATCCTCGTTAATATAAGATTAAGTTTTATTAAATTTAAAAAAAGTTTGATTAACCTTGGAAGGGTTAAGACTCGCGATCGCTACGAAAAACTCTAAGGGTTAAGACTAGCGATCGCTGCGAAAAACTACCCAATTGTACAAACCACAATTTCTATTGATATTCATCTATTAGAATTAGCAGTTATCGATTTGAAGTGCTTGCCGCCAGCTTTGCTACCACATTCGCCAATTCATCTGGCTCAACTGGCTTCGCCAAATGCATCTGAAAGCCCGCCGAGAGAGCCTGCGTGCGGTCTTCTTCCCTCGCATAGGCAGTCAGCGCGATCGCCGGAGTCTCTCCTCCTTGGGTGGCATCCAGTTTCCGCACTTTCCCAAGCAAAGAATAGCCATCCTCGTCCGGCATCCCAATGTCACTCACCAGAACATCCGGTCTGACTTGAGGGATTCGCTCAAATGCTTCTTGTGCCGATGCCGCTGCGATCGCTTCAGCGCCATATTGTTCTAGCATGAAGGTCAGAAATTCCCGCGTGTCAGTATCATCGTCCACAACCAGTACTCGCACGCCATCGAGTAAAGCGCTGCCGACGGAGGATTCAGAACCCAATAAAACATCTTCTTCCATTGTTAGTTTTTTCGCCTCACTCTTGATAAGTGGCAATATTACTGTGAAAGTTGCTCCCTGTCCTTCGCCCGGACTTTCTGCGTAGACAGTCCCACCGTGCAGTTCTACTAAATGATGCACGATTGCCAAACCGAGTCCCAGTCCACCGTGCTTCCGAGTCGTTGAGCCATCCGCTTGTCGGAAGTAATCAAAGACATGGGGCAAAAAGTCAGCACGGATACCCTTTCCGGTGTCAAGGACTTGAATTTGGGCATAGTTGCGATTAGTCCTGAGTCCTTCATTCTTCATGAGTTCGCGTTCGTTGGCGAATGACTTTTGACCGCTGACCATTGACAGTCTTATCTCAACACGACCGCCTTCCGGCGTAAACTTAATCGCGTTTGAGAGCAAATTCCAAACAACTTGTTGTATGCGGCTGGAATCCCCCGAAACCAGCCCTACAGATGGATCGAGGAAAGACTGAAGCTGAATCGATTTCGCGTCAGCCGCCAGACGCACCGTGTCGATAGCTGCCTCAAGGGTAGAGACTAGGTTGATTGGGGAGATATTTAGACCGACTTTTCCGCGGATGATCCGCGAGACATCCAGCAAATCATCAATGAGCTGTGTCTGTAACTTAGCATTGCGCTCGAT
>NZ_JACJOQ010000450.1:0-27001 GCF_014695635.1 Coleofasciculus sp. FACHB-712
CCAGTAGACGATCCGTTGTGGGAGCGGGTGCAGTCGATTCCGGATGAGGAGTTGTGGCGCAATCACGAGCGTCAGCGGTCAGAACTGGTGGTGTTTGTGCGCGATCGCCTAGTAAGAAAGTTGCGCGATCGCGGTGCTTCTCCCTCTGAAATTGACCAAGCGCAGGAAGTATTAGATCCAACGGTGCTAACAATCGGGTTTGCGCGTCGTTTTGCGACTTATAAGCGAGCAACTCTGTTCTTGCGGAACCTAGACCGGATCAAGAAAATCTTGTTGGGCGATCCAAATCGGCGGGTGCAGTTCGTCATTGCTGGAAAAGCTCATCCCAAGGATATGCCTGGGAAGGAACTGATCCGGGATATCATTCATTTCTCGCGGGAAGAAGGAATGAATGCCAGTGTGGTGTTTATCCCGGACTACGATACTTATGTTGCCCGGTTAATGGTGGCGGGTTGTGATGTTTGGCTGAACACCCCCAGGCGTCCGCGAGAGGCATCTGGCACCAGTGGAATGAAGGCGGCGATGAATGGTTTGCCAAATCTGAGCGTGCTGGATGGCTGGTGGGATGAGGCAGATTATGTCCGCACTGGCTGGCCCATCGGTCACGGGGAAGACTATGAAGACCTCAATTATCAAGATGATGTGGAAGCGAATGCTTTGTACGACTTGCTAGAACAGGAAGTCATGCCGCTGTTCTATAACCGGGATGGAGCTGGAATTCCCCGTAAGTGGACTGCCAAAATGAAGGATTCGATTCGGTTGAATTGTCCGTTCTTCAATACGTCGCGGATGGTGCGGGAGTATGCAGTGCGGGGATATTTCCCGGCGAGCGATCGCTACTCTACGATGACCGCAGACAACTACGCCCCCGCCAAGGATGTAGCCGCCTGGAAGCAACGAATCTTCGAGCAATGGTACAACATCAAAATCGAAGAAGTTGATGTCTCTGAACCGGCTGGGATTATGGTCAACCAAACCGTTAGCGTCAAAGCACGGGTTAATCTGGGGGAACTCAGCTCCGATGATGTTCAAGTTGAACTTTATCAGGGTGCAGTTGGTGTCGATGGGGAAATTGTCAACGGCATTCCCGTAGTGATGGATTACCAAGGCAAAGATCAACAAGGATGTAGTATTTACACTGTTGATATTCTTTATACCTCCAGTGGTTTGCAGGGTTTCTCTTTACGGGTTTTGCCAAAACACGACAATCTATCAAGCCCCTACGAATTGGGGCTGATTCTTTGGGCTTAGATAGTTTTGAGTTTTGAGTTATTAATTCAAAATTTAAAACTCAAAATGATTCTTGGGGACGACAATATATCCGGTGGTGTCATCTCCCAGCACCAGATTTCTTTCTAATCCCCAGTACCACCAGTGAGCGCCTACATAGGCACAGATGAGACTATCTAGCTTATCTTCTAAGGCTTTAAAGGTGGCAAGGGTACTGGGGATTTCTAAGAGAAACGAACCGCCAAGACGCAGAGGACGCAGAGAGGAAGAGGCAGAAGAGACATCTAGTTTTGGTGTCAGGTTGGGTAGGCTATTTACAATATACTGGCGGAGTTTTATGAGTTCTATTTGACGTTCTGCTAGTTTTCCTTTTTTGTATTTAAGAATCCGCTCTAAGCTGAATAAATTTACGATGGCTGGGTGGGGAAATACTTCGATTTGATAGCGTCCCGGTTGTTGGGGTTCGATCGTTGGTGCGTGAGCAAATCCACGGGATTCAAGGCTGAGACCAAATCCAACGGTGCGTTGGGCGAAAGGGAGTCCTAGATTCGCTGGGTAGCAACCTGCGTGATAGCGACCAAAATATTTGTGGGTAAGTTTATCAGGTAGTCGTGTCCCAGTGGTGTTGGGAATCAGTGTCGGGGCATCGACGGCAATCATCGCCGGTTCTGGTGCGGGTGCCCAAGTATCAATCCAGTTGAGAATTTCTTCTATTGTTTCGAGTCTATCTAAATCCAGCAGATGCAACTGCCCATCTTCCCAAGCGAGGCAGCATAATCCACTGGGTTGCGATCGCCATCCCAAATCAATGCCTAAAAATTTTATCACGCTGAAATTTTATTATCTATCTTGGTGCTTCGTGCCGCTCATCTTATTCAAATCTGCGAATCAAATTCAAAAATGGTTCAATTCTGTTGCATAGAAACACATAGTTATGAGGTAAATGAAGCGATGCTTTATAGCTTCTGAATTCGTCTCGAAGTCAATAGATTAGCTGTTTGGAATTTGCTTTGCAAAATAATTTTAATATAACTTGTTAATAACCCAAACAAATTAAAGTATTTACAAACCGTGTTGCTGATGCAACTAATAATTCTGTTAAGGAGTCCCTTTTAAGCAGCAACTAGGCTGTTAAATATGCAAAGTATCTGAATTCACATGGCTATGATAATATAGAAATCTAGTTGCTGGCATACATTATTATTTTTGACTTTTAATCAAGTAGTATTTATTACACCCAAGTAGTGATTATGAATGATTATAAAGGATGCAATTACTGTCTGCATTATCGCCCTGATGGAACCTGTGTTGCTTTTGACCCTGATTTTATTCCAATAACGATTGCTTCAGGACAAACAAAACATATCCAACCTTTACCAAATCAGGGAAATACAATTGTTTATGAGCCAGCCGGAAAATCTATATTCTCCAGGCTGGATGAGTATCGGATGAATAACAAGCTGATGCGTGAAAGAATAGAGATTATAGAAGGCGACATTACTCAGCAACAAGTGGATGCCATCGTCAATGCTGCGAATGAATCCCTAATGGCTGGTGGTGGGGTTTGTGGAGCTATCCATCGTGCTGCTGGGTTAGGGCTTGAGGAAGAATGTCTACAACTGAAGGTTTGCACGGAAGGCGATGCCAAAATAACAAAGGGCTACAACCTCCCAGCAAAGTGGGTTATTCACACGGTTGGACCAGTATGGGAAGGTGGCAGGTATGAAGAACATAAAGTGCTGGCTCAGTGCTATCGCAATTGCTTTGCTTTGGTAGAGCAATATAAAATTAAAACGGTAGCATTTCCATCTATCAGTACAGGAGCCTATGGCTTCCCGGTAGAGAAAGCAGCAAAAATCGCAGTTTCTGAAGCTAGACGTTTTCTGGAGCGAAACACCTCAGTTGAGAAGATAATGTTTGTTTGCTATGAAAAGCAGACTTATGACCACTACACTACCAATCTAGATGAAATTCTGCCAGCCAAACCCGAGTGAATTACTTCAGAAAAATATTTACAATTGCCATCTAATCGCCTATTTATTTCATAAATAATCAATTTCTTCTAGAGCGGCTACGAGGGGAAAATTATCAAGAGATAACTCGCAGGAAATTCATAGTCAAAAATCTAAACATTTAAGCTAGCTACGTTGTGCAATCAACAAAACTCCTGAAAAGCGCGATCGCATTCTGAGCATGGATGGTTATTTTCCATCCATGCAGAAAATTGATTATGGGTAAAATGGAGCGTTTAGGTAACGAATAATTGCAAAAGACGCGATCGCTCCTTTGTCTCTGGGCTATTAAAATAACGCCTAAAATAACGCCGCGCTGATGCCAGAAAATGTCAAACTAGATAGATAAGTTTTGTTAACGCAGCCATTAAAGCTGCGCTTCTAGATAGCTAAATTGAAATTCATGGTTAAGCAGCGCGTTCTCTCTGGGGTTCAACCAACGGGTAATCTGCATCTCGGTAACTACTTGGGAGCGATTCGCAACTGGGTAGAAGGGCAGAGTCAGTACGAAAATTACTTCTGTGTGGTGGATTTGCACGCGATTACCGCGCCGCACGATGCCAGCACCTTGGCTGAAAATACTTATAAAATTGCTGCTTTGTATTTGGCTTGTGGGATCGATTTGCAGTATTCCAGTATTTTCGTGCAATCCCACATCCCTGCACATAGCGAACTGACTTGGCTGCTTAACTGTATTACTCCCCTCAACTGGCTGGAAGATATGATCCAGTTCAAGGAAAAGGCAGTTAAGCAGGGAGAAAATGTCAATACTGGTTTGCTAGACTATCCGGTGCTGATGGCGGCAGATATTTTGCTGTATCAGGCGGATAAAGTGCCGGTGGGAGAAGATCAGAAGCAGCACTTAGAATTGACCCGCGATATTGCGAATCGGTTTAATTACCAATTTTGCCGGGAAAAGCCGGTGCTGAAACTGCCAGAGCCGCTGATTCGGACTGAAGGGGCGCGAGTGATGAGTCTGACGGATGGCACTCGGAAGATGTCGAAATCCGATCCTTCGGATATGAGTCGGATTAACCTGCTCGATACGCCAGAGCAAATCCAAAATAAGATTAAACGCTGCAAAACTGACTCAGTGCGCGGTCTAACTTTTGACGATTCGGAACGACCCGAAGCCCGAAATTTGCTGACGCTATACATGGTGCTTTCGGGCAAGACGAAGGAAGAAGCCGCAGCCGAGTGTCAGGATATGGGCTGGGGACAATTCAAGCCATTGCTGACGGAAACCACGATTAACGCCCTGAAACCGATTCAGGAAAAGTATCAAGCGGTGATGGATGACAAAGGCTATTTGGAGTCCGTGTTGCGCGATGGCAGGCAGAAAGCGGAAGCGATCGCGTCCGTTACTCTCGCCCAAGTGAAAGCTGCCCTCGGTTATTCGGTTCCCCTTTAACCAGATATAAGTTATCAAGGATGGAAGCGATTAGTGATTGATGCTTCAGAATGAGTTATTTAATTCAAAATTCAGCAGGAACGCGGGAACCCCGCCCCTACAAGACCAATTTGCGTACTGCTGTGGAATCGGGTGAATTTTTAGTGACTGCCGAGGTTGCCCCTCCCAAGGGCGGCGATCCTTCCGAGATGCTGAAAATGGCGAAAACCCTCGAAGGTCGGGTTCATGCGGTCAATATTACCGATGGCAGTCGGGCAGTGTTGCGGATGTGTTCAATGGCGGCTTCGGTGATATTGCTCCAGCATGGAATCGAGCCGATTTGTCAGATGGCTTGCCGCGATCGCAACCGCATCGGATTGCAAGCTGACTTGATGGGTGCCCATGCGTTGGGAATTCGCAATATCTTAGCTTTGACTGGCGATCCTGTAAAAGCTGGAGATCATGCCGATGCTAAGAGTGTATTTGACCTAGAATCCGTGCGGTTGCTGGGATTAATCAAAAAAATGAATCTCGGCTTCGACTGGAACGACAAACCCTTGAGTGATGGGGCGACTGACTTGTTCGTGGGTGCGGCTATCGATCCGCAATTGGCTAGCTGGTCGGGGTTGCAAAGTCGATTTGAGCGGAAATTAGCAGCAGGGGCGCAGTTTTTCCAAAGTCAGCTAATTTGCGATTTTGACCGGCTAGAAAAATTTATGGATCAAATCGCGGCTGGCTGTGGAAAGCCAATTTTGGCGGGAATTTTTCTGCTCAAATCTGCTAAGAATGCCCAATTTATCAATCGATGCGTGCCTGGAGTAAATATTCCCGACCACATTATTGAGAGACTTGCCGCTGCTTCAGATCCCTTGCAGGAAGGGATGCTAATTGCCGCCGAACAAGTCAAATTAGCTCGTCAACTCTGCCAAGGGGTTCATATGATGGCAGTGAAAAGAGAAGATTTGATTTCCCCAATCCTCGATTTAGCCGGAATTCCACCACTGACTCCGGTGGTGACAGCAGGAGAAAATAATGAACGCACAAACAACAAAGCAGTTGCCGATTCCGCCTCACTTTGATGCCAAAAAGGTCGGGGAAGTCTGGCGGGTGCCTTATCAGCAACGGGCAGCGGATGCGAGGGAGTGGGCGAAAAAACACCAGATTTCAGCGGCGGCTGAGGACAAAACTCGCATTTGCCTATTGTTAATCGATGTCCAGAATACGTTTTGCATCCCCGATTTTGAATTATTTGTCGGTGGGAGAACGGGTACGGGTGCGGTAGAAGATAATCGGCGGCTGAGTGAATTTATTTATCGAAATTTGGGGATGATTACAGCGATCGCTCCCACAATGGATACTCACACGGCGATGCAAATTTTCCATCCCGTCTTCTGGATTAACAACGGCGGAGAACATCCCACCGCCGCCGTCACGATGATTACACCGGAGGATGTTCACCAAGGCGTGTGGAAGGTGAATCCAGCCGTTGCTGGAATTGCCGGTGTCGATTACGCCGAACTTTCCTCACACGCTTTGCATTATGTCAAGCATTTGAGTGAAGCGGGTAAATATCCGCTGACAGTGTGGCCTTATCATTCCATGCTGGGTGGAATCGGTCACGCTTTAGTGTCAGCGGTAGAAGAGGCACTCTTTTTCCACTGTATTGCCCGGAATAGCCAAACGCAGTTTGAAATTAAAGGCGACAATCCTTTAACTGAAAATTATTCTGTCCTCCGGGCGGAAGTTTTGGAAAGTACAAATGGACGCCCGATTGCTCAGAAAAATACCAGCTTGATTCAACAGTTACTCGCGTTTGATGCGGTGATTATTGCTGGTCAAGCCAAGAGTCACTGCGTTGCTTGGACAATTGATGATTTGTTATCAGAAATAACCGCAAAAGACGCTAATCTTGCGAAAAAGGTGTACTTGCTAGAAGATTGCACCTCACCTGTTGTCGTTCCTGGAGTGGTGGATTATACGGATGGAGCAGAAGAAGCTTTTGCCAGATTTGCAGCAGCGGGAATGCATCTGGTTCAATCAACTCAACCCCTAGAAACCTGGGCTGACTTTCCTAAAATTGGGAATGGGTAAGTGAGTTTTGAGTTTTAGAGTTTTGAGTAAAAAGAGAGTTTTGAATAACAAGAGAGTTTTTTAATCTGAAAATTAAACCTTAAAAATTATTACCAATTACCGTTCACCAATCGCCAATCACCCCTTACCAATTACCGATGACTAGCAGCAACGATGCAATTCAGGCACTGCGCGAGGCTCTCCGATTTTCTCCGGATAATGTACCCTTGCGACAACATCTTGCAGAGACACTTTTGAGCCTGGGTCAGGCAGAGGAAGCGGAGCAAGAATACCGCCTCGCCTTAGCGCGATCGCCCGAAAATCAGCAGTTGAAATTGGGATTAGCTCGTGCCTTCTATCAACAAGGAAAGCATCCCCAAGCACTGGTTATTGTGGAAGATCAAATAAAGCGCTTGGATTGTCCAGCCGGTGCTTTTCTGCTTCATGCGCGTCTTCTTCTCAACACGGGGGCTGTGGAACAAGCTGTCCGTCAGTATCGTAGGGCAGTCGAAGTCGATCCTGCTGTCAAAGATGCTGATTTTGCCGAAAGGTTGGGAATTGGGGCACAGGAGGACGTTCAAGAGGTCGTAGACGGGAAAATTCGGGCAGGGGTGGGAGACTTTCCGCACCCAGAAGAAGATACTCCAGTCGAAAAACCCGCGATCGGATTCCGGGATGTTGGCGGGATGGAAGCGGTCAAAGACGAAATTCGGATGAAAATTATTTATCCCCTGAAACAGCCGGAACTGTACAAAGCTTATGGGAAGGCAATTGGGGGCGGAATTTTAATGTACGGCCCTCCGGGTTGCGGTAAAACTTATCTGGCTCGTGCGACAGCTGGCGAAATTAATTCTAGTTTCCTCTCTGTCGGAATTAACGATGTATTAGATATGTGGTTGGGCAACAGCGAACGCAACTTGCACGACCTTTTTGAACAAGCTAGACGCAACCAACCTTGCGTATTATTTTTTGATGAAGTTGATGCTTTAGCTGCCAGTCGTGCGGATTTGCGACAAAATTCTAGCCGCATGGTAATTAACCAATTCCTGTCAGAATTGGACGGCGTGAGGAGTTCTAATGAAGGGGTATTAATCCTAGCTGCAACGAACGCCCCTTGGCACTTAGACTCAGCCTTCCGTCGTCCGGGACGCTTTGACCGCATCTTGTTTGTACCGCCGCCTGATGCAGAAGCAAGGGCGGCGATTTTGCGCTTGCTGTGTCGGGGTAAGCCAGTGGAGGATATTGACTACAACCACTTAGCCAAGAAAACTGAGAATTATTCAGGCGCAGACTTAATGGCAGTGGTGGATGTGGCAGTAGAAAAGAAGTTAGCGGAAGCGATGAAAGTAGGTATCCCGAAGCCACTGACTACCAAAGATTTAGCCTCGGCGGCGGGAAGCGTGAAACCTTCAACAAAAGAATGGTTTTCAACGGCTCGAAACTACGCCTTGTATGCGAATGAGAGCGGTTTGTACGATGACATCCTGAAATATCTGAAACTCTGATGGGCGTACATTTAGAGCGTGCCGAAATCCTCATGGCTCAATCGCGTTATGAGATGGCGGCGCAGGAATTGCAGCAGGAATTAGCAGTCGATCCAGATAGCGCCCAGGCTTATGCGTGGCTAGGCTGGTGCTTGAGGTTTCTCAAGAAGTACGAGGAAGCAATTAAAAGAAGCTGAGCAAGCAATTAAGCTGGCACCAGATTGGGAGAATGGTTATTACGTTCTGGGTTGGATTCTCTGCGATCGCAATCAGCTTCTGGAAGCTGAGAACGTAACCAAAGAGGCAATTCGCCTAAATCCTGAAAATGCCAACCATTTCATCCTACTATCAAACATTCGAGTTAAACAAAAGCGATGGCAGGAGGCACTAGAAGCAGCGACGCAGGGGCTTAACATAGAGCCAGAGAATGTTGACTGTTTGAATAACAAAGGAATTGCCCTATTCGAGTTGGGTCGAACAGAGGAGGCAATCGCTACGACTGAGCAAGCGATCGCGCTTGACCCGGAGAATGCCCTCAACTACAACAACTTGGGATGGATGATACTGAATCGGGAAGGAAGCCCCACGAAAGCTTGGGAGTATTTCCGCCAAGCACTCCGACTCAACCCCAATTTGGAATCTGCACAGGATGGACTCATCCAAGCGATCAAGTTAAAAAACCCACTATACAGACCAGTTTACAGGTGTGTAATATTCCCGTACCGCCGTTTACAACTAGGCAGATTTTTGAGCGGGAAAGCTTTGTTGGGCTTCTTTGCCTGCTTGTGTTTGGGATTTCGTATATTGCTGAATCTTGCTGCAACTAATCCCAATCCTTTGATTTTGTTAGCGCTGATTGTTTTGTTTTGGTTAATCTTTTTGCCTTGGTTTGTAGACCTCTTGATAACCCTATTACTCGAATTGAAGTTTAAGCAATCCTATTGGCTCACGACTTTAGTTTGGGCAATAGTAAGCGCATTTTATTTGTGGTTAATGACCGGAAATTCTAAAACTCTGTTTGCTCCCGTTTTATTCGGATTGTTGCTTCTGCCTGTATTGGCAACGTTCCGATCTTCAGCGGGGTGGCACAGCAGCCTCATGGTGGGATATACAACCATCATGGGGTTAGTTGGGCTGGCAGGGCTAGTTCTTCCATTACCAGGGCTACCTTTTGTAAGTGTTGACGTTTGGTTCTGGTTGACTTGGTTCATCGTTCTCGCATTGGGAACGCTTTTTTCCTTTTTTTTGAGCAGAAGAAGCTCTCCCAAGTTAAAGTAGTGCCTGAAAAAGAATGGTTTTTGACTGCTCGTAATGATGCCTTATATGCGAATAAGAGCAGTTTGTACGACGACATCCTGAGATGACATCCTGAAATATCTGAAACTCTGATGGGCATACATTTGGAGCGGGCACAGCTGCTGATTGAGCAGTCGCGGTATGAAATGGCAGAGAAAGAACTGCGACAGGAACTGGCAATGGAGCCAGATAGTGCGATCGCGCATACTTTGCTCGCCTTGTGCTTGAATTATCGCCAAATGTACTCAGAAGCCACCCAGGAGGCTCAGCGAGCGATTCGCTTGGCTCCCGATTGGGGGTACGCTCACTACGTCCTGGCTTATATTCTGTGCGATTACAACCAGCTTCTAGAAGCGGAAACGTTACTGAAAGAGGCTTTGCGGCTGAGTCCCGATTACGCCAGCTACTTCGCCCTGCTCTCGCGCATCCGATATAATCTACAGCTTTGGCACTCAGCACTTGAAGCAGCAACCCAAGGGCTTGTCGTTGACCCAGAGGACGTGGAGTGCCTAAATTACCGAGCGATGTGTCTGATGCAACTCGGTCGCTTACCAGAAGCTCAGGCGGTTATTGAGAGTGCGATCGCGCTTGACCCAGAATATGCAGGAAGCTATGCCAACCGCGGCTGGATACTCCTGGCGCAGGGAGGATATCCCGCTAAAGCCTTAGAGTGTTTCCGCGAAGCACTACGGCTTCAACCAACCTTTGAGTGGGCGCGACGGGGAATCGTCGAAGCGCTCAAGGCAAAGAACCCGCTCTACAGGCTGATGCTGCGCTACTTCTTGTGGAGTTCTAGGCTGAGTAACGGAGCTAGGTTGGGCTTCAGTATCGGCTTGTACTTCGCTTTCCGCCTGCTAGTGGGCGGCATCGCTGCAAGTAGCAACCCTTTGCTGTGGTTCGTAGTGATTGCCTACTGTCTGTTTGTCCTGCTTACCTGGATTGCTGACCCCTTATTCACCTTATTACTCCGGTTTGACCGCTTCGGGCGATTAACCCTTTCCGAACAAGAGGTTAAAAACTCAAATTTAGTCGGGGCAGTATTTCTAAGCATCTTAATGGCAATTGGTCTGTGGTTGGTGACTAAAAACACCAACATCCTCATCGTCGCCCTCTCACTAGGACTTTTGTTGCTACCGATAACGGCGATGTTAAATTGTCCGGCAGGATGGCCCAGAAAGTTCATGGCAACCTACACGATCGTTTTAGCGATCGCATGGCTGGCAGCTATTGGTCTATCATTAGCCGAGCCGCCTCTGGGAGAAATTGGCGTTCAGTTTGCCGGAATTTCCCTAGCTTTTTTCTGGCTTGGTTCGATACTTTCGAGCTGGTTGGCAACTGTACTGATGGGCGTCAAAACAAAGCAGTGAGTGCGAGCATCTCAAGTATGTTTTCTTTACTTGAAAACCCCTCTCGAAGATATTCCCCATAGGTTTTTAGAGCGGTTAAAAGGTTAAAAATATTTGCTCAACACTTTTAAGCTCAACACTTTTAAGCTCAACACTTTTAAAATACCTCCGAATATTCCAGCGCTCGTTGCTTCCCCTCTGCTACAAACTACTTTCGACCATAACTGCGGGACCGACTGGCTGCGGAGGTAGGCTAGAGGGTTCTAAGGTAACAGCTAAGGTTGAGGTTGTAGCACCACAAGCACCGACGGGAATGGAAATTCGCTCTAAAACAGTTCCCCCCTGACTTGCCCCAAAATTTGCACAAGGTATCTTTTTCTCGTCAACAATTGCCCAAAGTCGATAAATTTGACCAGATGGGACAGCCGGAAGATTTTGAAAGGCGATTACCGCTTTTTGTTCGTCCAGATTAACGAGAATACTTCCAGACGCTGTATTTGCTTTTTCTGTACCTGTGAGCGTATATAAGCGGGTATTCCGCTGTTGTAGAACCTCAAGGGCATCTTTCTGAGCCTGCACCGTTTGAAGTTCTTGCCGCAGCCGAGATTGCACTATCTTTAGATTTTGGCGCAGACGATAATTGTCAAAAGCCAAAGCTAGGGCTAACAGTGCTACCAAACTAGCAAAAAGTTTGCTCCAAGGAAAAGAAACCTGTTTTGGAGCGGGTTCGGGGTTAACTGTCGGATTGGCAGCTTCCAGAATCGTCGAACGCAGATGTGGGGGAGGTGTGACTTCAGGAAGGGCGTAGGGCAAGAGTTCAAGCGATGCCTGCAACCGACTCACTTCTTCAGCCAGTTGCGGATTTTTTTCGAGAATTTGCCTAAATTCTTCCGCTTCTTCAGCGCTAAGATCGCCGAGGACATAACCTGCCATTAATTCTTCTAAGTTTTCGGGATTTAAAGGTTCGGTCATGGTGCAACTATTTTAGAAAATCTTGTAACGTTTGCCTCAATTTCAGTAGTCCCTGACGAGCGCGAGTTTTGACCGTCCCTAAGGGGATATTTAGTTGAGCCGCAATTTCCGATTGACTGAGACCCTGGTAATAGGACATTTCTAAGATTTGACGCTGATTTTCTGAAAGTTGCGCCAAGGCGTCCCGAACTTGCTGCGATCGCTCTCCTAACGAAGCTTGCTCAAAAGGGCTTGCAGAGCTGATTTCAGTCGTCATTGTTTGACGCCAACGCTCTAGAAATTTGTGGGTGGTGCCACGAGAGCGAAGTTTGTCAATCGCACGCGATCGCGTCATAACGGTTAGAAAGCTGCTAAGAGAACCACGAGCGGGATCGTAAGTATCAGTACGCCACAGATGCAGAAAAATCTCTTGAGTGAGGTCTTCTGCTTCTTGGGGATTTTGCAAAATTTTTAATGCTAACCCATAGACAAGAGCGCCATAGCGGTCGTAGAGAGTGCCCAGAGCAGAGGATTGACCAGCTTTAAGTGCTTGAAATAGCTCTGTATCCATCCGGGGCGTTGTATTTGTTGATTTGCCATCGAGAGAGTCAGGATGCATGCGTTCTGGAGAGTAGGTCTAAGCCAATCACTCTTCAGAGTCAATTGCAGGACTTGATTGCTCTGCATCTCTCACAGGAGATAAATTCTCTTTTTCTTTAATACGATCTAAAAGATTAATTGGATTTATTTCAACAAAACTGCTGAACGCCTCCGTAATTCTACGAGTAGTGGAATCCAAAATCTCAGTAAAATCATAAGATTTGAAAATACTGTTAATTTGTCAATGAGGTTTCTACTTAATTATGTCGCCGAGCAAGCTTTGAGTTTTTGAGGAGCATCGAATGGAATGGTTCTGGACAATCGCTGGGGTGCTGACTGCGCTCTTGGATGCGATCGCATCCAAGCTTCCAACAGATACCGCCTTGGTTTCTGGGCTTTTTTGAGTTGGTTCATCATGCCAGAAAACCAGGCAAAGCCTTACTAGCAGTTTTACTTCAACCTCTTTTGGTATACATCTGGGGAATCCATCTTGAGCTAAAAGTACAAGGAATTCAGATGATTGCCCATTAATGTCACCAATCGTTGAGTAAAGGCAATGGAAAGAAACGATACTCCCTGGCTAGAGCAATCCGAGAAGCTGGTGAATATATGGGTTGAGACGGAGAAAATGTGGAAAAGCTGGTTCGATCTCATGAGGTCTGTTACAACTCCGGAAACACTCGTCAATGCTCGCGCAGAGGTCAAGGACGCCCAGCCGCTTTTGGACACTCAGGCGGTCTTTGTGCGTTTCCTGGAGAGATTGACCAGCTCCAGTAAGGACACAAATTTTTTGGTTGAATTGGGCAAGGATTGGCAACCCGTCTTCAACAATTACGCTGATTTGTGGCAAATCTACGAAAAGAATCTGCAAAACTTAGGTCAATTTTGGGCAGAACCACTGCGGCAACCACTAGAGATGGCGACTCAGGCGATGAGCGGCGATCATGCAAGGTCGCCGTCCACCAACCTCTACTGGGACTATCAACAGACCTTTGGCAACTTTCTTTTAAGCCCAAGCCTGGGATATACCCGTGAGTTCAACAACAAACTGCTGAAAAGCTTTGATGCCTGGACAAATTTCTATAAAGCAAGCTTTGACTATCAGTTAGTGCTGATCGATGTTTGGATGAGAGCCTTTGAGCAGCTGGTGCGATTGGCATCTTCCCAGGAAAAAGGCGAAACGCTTCAGAACTGGCGGCAGTTTCAGCAAGTTTGGAGTAAGGTATTTGACCAAGCATTCGCACAGACGTTCCGTTCAGAAAATGCCCTTCAGATCCAGGGTAAGTTCTTGAATGCAGCCATGACCTACAGGCTCCACCAGCAACAGCTAATGGAAGTGTTTCTGAAGATGAATGACTTGCCAACTCGCAGCGAAGTCGATGAGATGCACCACAGCATCTACGAACTGCGGAAGGAAATTAAAAGCCTGAAAAAAGCTTTAGCAGAATCCCAACGCCGCGAAGTGTCTTGAGGATGCAATGCACGAGTTTACCGAGCTAACCGAAAAACTGTTTAAGGGTGCCCATAACTTAAGTCACCTGCGCGAGGAGGACATTCAGATTGGGGTGACACCCAAGGAAGAGGTTTACCGCGAAGATAAGGTGGTGCTGTACCGCTTCACTCCCAAGGTGGAGCCTTCACTGAATATCCCCATCCTGATTGTTTACGCTCTCGTGAACCGTCCCTACATCGTCGATTTACAGGAAGGGCGATCGCTTGTTGCTAACTTGCTCAACCTTGGTTTGGATGTTTACCTGATTGACTGGGGCTATCCGAGTCGAGGCGATCGCTGGTTAACCCTTGACGATTACATCAATGGCTATATCAATAACTGTGTGGACGTAGTACGCGATCGCTACAATCTAGAGCAAATCAACCTGTTAGGAATTTGTCAGGGAGGCGCTTTCAGTCTCTGCTACAGTTCCATTTACCCAGAGAAGGTAAAAAACCTAATTACTATGGTCACTCCAGTGGATTTTCACACCAATGAGGGACTGCTCAATGTTTGGGGTGGAAGCACTCTGGGGTCACAAGCTCTGGATGTGGATTTAATGGTAGATACTCTGGGTAATATCCCTGGCGACTTCATGAATTTAGAGTTCTTGATGCTAAAGCCATTTCAGTTAGGAGTTCAGAAGTATATTGACTTTCTGGATACTATCGATGAGGACAAGTTGCTCAACTTTCTCCGCATGGAAAAGTGGATTTTTGATAGTCCTGACCAAGCTGGGGAAGCTTATCGACAGTTTATGAAGGATTTCTACCAGGGAAACAAACTCATCAAAGGCGAGATCGAGATTGGCAAGAAGCGAGTAAATCTGGAGAAGATTTGCATCCCAGTTTTGAACATTTATGCCGAGCAAGATCATCTAGTTCCCTCGGCTTCTTCCTTGGCTCTTGAGAAGTATATCGGGAGCGAAGACTATACCGTGCGCTCCTTCCCAGTCGGGCATATCGGGATGTATGTGAGCAGTAAGGTGCAGCGAGACCTTCCTCCCACGATTGTTGATTGGCTTAAGGCGCGAGTCTAGAACAGTTGGCATCTAGCAATTCTCTATTGGATGCAGTAAGGTTTAACCCCACCTCTGCCTTTCCCCGCGAACGGAGAGGGGTTCAATATTCTCCCCTCTCCGTTTACGGAGAGGGGATGGGGGTGAGGTTCCGAGTGTATATTGCACTGAGAGTGAGAACCGCTATATATAAGCTTTGCGGAGCGCTTTTCGGAAGGCTTTGCTAACGCTTTACAGCAGCTGGCGATCGTGCGATCGCAACCCTCCACAGCCCCACCTCTTAGGTCTGTGCCGCCTATACCGCAAGCGGTATAGGCGGCACAGAATTTTAATTCGCTAGCATATATGAGCCAGGTTTTCAGTTCCTGGTCAATTAACACCTCAAGACATTCGGACTAGGGTCTAAATACTTCTCCCGATGCCGTCAGTTGTTTCTTGCAACGGCTCAACCCTAGGAGATTCTTAATACCCGATGTCCGAAACCTCACCCCAGGCAGTCAATCGACTGCTTGCTGCTCTGCCAGATGCTGAGTACCAACGCCTTATTCCCCATCTAGATCACGTCTCGCTCCCTTTTAAGCAAGTCCTTTACGACGTTGGTGAACCAATTGAATACGTCTATTTCCCCCAGAGGGCAATAATTTCTTTCCTCTCTACGATGGCAGATGGCTCGATGGTGGAAGTTGGCTTAGTGGGTAATGACGGAGTTACAGGTATCCCCGCCGCTTTGGGAGACAACATCGCCGCCACAACCGCGACGGTACAGGTACCCGACTCTGCCATGAGGATGGAGGCAAGCTTGCTTAAAAGCGAGTTTGGGCGAGGTGGTTCACTGCAAAGTCTGCTGCTACGGTACATGCAAGCGCAGCACGCTTTCGCCACGCAAAACGCTGCCTGCAATCGCCTCCATTATCTGGAGGGGAGACTGGCTCGTTGGCTGCTGCTCGTCTGTGACCGTGTAGAGTCAAAGGAGTTGCCCATGACTCATGAATTTATGAGCCAGATGCTGGGTGTACGACGTGCGGGTGTCACGGAGGTGGCTAACGCTCTTCAACAGGCAGAACTGATTCGCTACACTCGTGGCAAAGTTACCATCCTGAATCGGGAAGAATTGGAAGCGGTTTCGTGTGAGTGTTATCAAATCATCCAGGGCGAGTACGCTAGGTTGCTAGGCACTAAGAACGGTTGAGAGTTGTTGTTAGAGGAAGAAGCGATCGCTTCTCTCTAGCTGCTCTCGCAGCTCAATATTGATGAAAGTTCATGAAAGCCGTTATCTCGCAACCTGTCTAGGCTAGATGAGCTTACTGGTGTTAGACACTGACACCGCCAGTACCGCTAACCCTACAGCTCCCAGTACAGCGATCGCATCCCACCTTGCGGTTAGATGAGTTTCCTGCCCAGTGGAGTAACTGTTCGCCCGTGAGTTCTTGGCGACATCTCCTGCACCAACCTGAGTACAGGTATGGTGTAGGCTTCGCAACCAATCCGGCTATTGCTTTCACTAAATCGTCCCCTTGCTCAAAAGATTTAGCTAATCAACATCAGTTCTGTTCGCTTTACGGGCGATCGGGTTGCTGTCAATACATCCTCAGCGGAATCAACCAGTACGAATTGCAGTTCGCGCCGCACATCTTCCGTTAACTCAAGTTAACGCTATAGCAAATTATCGATTTCTAACTTTATCTTTAGGATGATTTATCCAATGATTTATAGATAAGTTATAGAGAACCAAATGTGATAATTCTCACGTTTTATAAAAAACAGTTTCCCTCGCCTTTGTATTTTGAATAACACATTAATTTAATATTTCACTTAGTTGGAAGATAGGTTGATATGGCGATCGCTCTTACTCAGTGCATACCATTAGCTAGAGGATAAAAAATGAATCGCAGCTTAAGATGTCTGATAACACAGGGAATTTCATCAAGGAACGATGGGCTTATTACTAATAGACATGGATGGCACTCTCCGCGAACCACTCAGCGGACACCAATACTTCCAACATCCCAAAGATCAACGCATTATTGAAGGTGCTGATATTGCCATTCGCGCCTACAAAGATGATTGGATTATTGTTGGCATCACCAACCAAGGTGGAGTTGCCGCAGGTCATAAGTCTATGCAACGGTGCATCCAGGAACAGCAATACACGCTTGAGTTATTCCCTGAGTTGAGAGAAATTTACTTTTGCCCAGACTTTGAGGGTAAAAAATGTTTCCGCGTCACTCATCACAATGTTCATAACCACAGCCAAACCAAGTGGTCTGGACAGTACCGCAAACCGCAATCGGGTATGTTGCAGCTAGCAATGGTCAGACACAAACATACTCCGCAAAATTCGCTGTATGTAGGCGATCGCCCCGAAGACGAACAAGCTGCCCAACGAATAGGTGTACCCTTTCAATGGGCATGGGACTGGATCGCACAACATCAAGAAGCGATCGCTCCCAACCTGACAGAAGCACGGTAACAAGAGAGGATAGTCATGGAACGAGAGATTACAGATAGCGACGGCATTACCTGGACGTGCATTCAAGCCTATTCTGGGCTTGACAACAACGCAGAAAACCGGGATGCGGCGCAGGTTAAAGGGCAGGAGGATACCTACTGGGTCGTTTGTACGCCCAGTGGTGGCGCGAAGTCGGTGCGGCTCAAACTTCAGGGTGAATGGGAAAAATCCTACTCTGACGAGATGTTGCTCGATGAAATTCAAGCACAGCAGGAGGTATGATCGCAGCAAAATTCGCTGTATGTAAGCGATCGCCCCAAAGATGAACAAGCTGCCCAACGAGTAGGTGTACCCTTTCAATGGGCATGGGACTGGACCTGTGCAACATCAAACTCTAGTCTTAAGTATTCTCTTAGCAGCATCGATACCTGATAAAGCAGCACCTTCCATAAAACCTTGCCACTCGTAAAAAGAGTTAGCGTGTTCGCCAGCAAAGTAAATATTTTTAAACGGTTTACCTTCATTACCTGCAATTGTTGTGAAATAACCGGGGTGATTGCAGGTGTAACTGCCCTGGAATAGGGGGTTAGAAGGCCAGTGTTCTAGATGCACTAAAAAATTATTGCCGTTGCGTGTGGCTGCCTTTAAAGTGCCAGGAAAAACGCGGTTAAGGTCGTTGAGAAAAGCCCCTGCTTCCTGCTGAACTTGATTAGAATTAATGTTTTTGCCTCGATTTCCACCAGAGTAGTCGGTCAGCACTGCTCTATTATTAGTTGCATTTTGTGGGTTTGTTTCCCAAGTGTTTTGATGATTTGATAAATCTGAATAGGATGAGCCGTCACTGCCAAGAGCAACCCAAGGGCGACTATTAAAGCCAACCATCATCTTAGCGTTGGTTCCATAGCGCAAATTATTAATCGCAAATAGTTTCTCGGCAGGCAGTTGAAGACCTTTTAAATCAACTTGGCGCAAAGTTGAGAAGGGAATCGCAAAGACAACTGCATCATATTTGGCAGATGAGGCATCATTAAATGTTAATTCTACTTTGCCTGCACTATCAAAGCGGACTCCTACTAACTGCTTGTTATAGTTAATTTGTCCTTGCAGTCGGCTACGCAGACCTTCAACAATTTGCTGGTTGCCGTTAATGACGTGATAGCGCTCATCGCTGAAGACACCAAAGGGTGTAAACTTCGATCGCTTGTCGGCGTGAATGAAAAAGAGAAAACTGAGGCTGCTTTGCTGGTCAATCTCTAAACCGTACTCGGCAATATAAGCAGCTTTGATAACACCTTTGATTAGGTTTCCGGCATTACGGCTATCTAGATAGTCTCGCAGACTGAGCAAGTCGAGCTTTTTGTCAGCATCAGTATAATTGTCGGCGGTGGGCTGTGCAGATAGCGATCGCAAGTCGGTACGCATAGCGGCAACAAAATTGCGGAATTCATCCACAACCACTGACTCTGAATAGCGCTGACCGTTGAAATAGTAAAAAACTTCTCCTGGTTGTTTTGATAAATCTTCTGTCTTGAGGTTAAACTCCCGCACGTATCCCAGCATTGTCTTGTGCAAGTTGTCAATCAACTCGCCGCCTCTTTCCACAACCTGACCGGGAAAATTAACACTCCCAGCAAAATCGCCTCCCAGAGAATAACAGCGACCGCCACTTCTATTGCTTGCTTCAAATACGGTAGCGTTAATCCCGTTTTTCTTCAGTTCGTACCCGCAAGCAAGTCCGGCTAAACCAGCCCCCACAATTCCAACTTTTACATCTGCTTGTACAGGAGCTGCGAGGGTACGGTGAAGCAATCCTGAGCCTACTCCTATTGTCGCGCCGATCGCACTCAGCTTGCCCATATCAGTAAGAAATTCGCGCCGATTCGTGCGCCGTACCGCCATCAATGCCTCTAGAGATGCAATTCGCTCAATTCCCTCGTTGGTGGAGATATTTTGCTCTTGGCAATAGCGAGCAATGCGGATAGCACGTGCTAAGTTGTCGAAGAGTGGGGAACGACTCATGATAGCTTTTTCTCCTCACGCAGAGATTAATTAACGTCCTGTGCAACTTTATACTCAGAACCCTCGTTGTTATCGGGGGCTTTCTTAAAGTTACACGTTGCGCGATCGTCAGTTGAGTGATTCAAGGACGTAAAGCTATCTCTTGCATTGATACTGAAACGAGCACAAAAAAAGTAGTCCCACAAGGACTACTTTTGCATTACAGAATCAGAGCTAAGGAGGGCAGATGAAATAATTTCCAGCCATAAGCATTAGAACACTGTCTCTACTTCGAGAAGGTATTCTGGTTACGCGCTAGGTTGAGCATTCGATGAACTTGGCATAGCGATTTCTGCTGACTTCACAAATCCGAAGTAGAAAGCGATCGCAGCAGTTAGAGCATTGAGCCAGATATTATTTCCAAAAAGTGGTGTAAGCCCAAACAGGGTATTTGCAAAGGGCAGCAATCCTAAAATAGCACCTGCTGCATAAAGGATAGCGAAGATGCGATTGAACACAATTGATCCGCTTACGCTAGTAAATGCTGCAATTCCCCAAACACCCACTAAAACGCCAATTGCATTATGAAAATAGTTGGTGGGGAATACTCCGAATATATAGCCGAAACCTGGTTCGGAGGTAAAGTTCTCAGAAGGAGTGACAAAACCAGGCATAAATCCAGCTAAGCCAAGTGACAAGAAAAGGAGACCTAGGATTAGAGCAGCGTAACGAATTGAAGAAACTGAAGATGTTGATGTTTGCGATGTTGATGTTTGCATGGCAGTATTTTGGTTTTTTAAAATTTTGGGTGTGGGCTAAACAAGTGTTTTGCTGCTGTTGGAGAAATACAGACAGCTTCTAACTGACCATTCAACTTCTAGCGAACCAGGTGGAGTACATCCCGAAGAACGCTATAACCAGCCATATCCCAAAGAAGATAGGCAACAAAACCCAGCATTGCTAGGCGACCGTTCCATAGCTCTTGCTGTGGGTTCCAGCCAAAAATCCAGGCATTGCGATCGGAACCGTTATATGCTGGAGCGACCGTAGGGGTTTTAGCAGTATTGATGGTTGAGTTTTTCATAGTGAATCGTTCTCAATGACGTTGTTTTGATTTCATGCTATCGAGTAGATTTGCTAGTATTGTCTACCGTTAGGATTGCATTCTACCTATATCTAAAGATTCGATTTGTAACGTTCAACTGTTAATATCGGCACAAGAAAAAGCATCCTTATTTACCGATAAAATTTGGAAGAAAAGCCCGAACTTTTATTCCGGATGGTTGACTTCAGGATCGATCGGAAGTTGAATTGGGTCAGTATCGGGTAGCGTTCCTTGAGCATCGCTACCAGGTACGTCGGGATTGTTGTGAAGATTAACGCGACCTTTTTCCGACTGCTCGCCATCTGCCGCATAAGAGCCTGCAATCGTTGAAGCTCCAGCAGTTTTGGCATCGCCTGTGGTCCTGGTTGTGGATGAGAAATTAGAAGCAATGGGATGAGCGATCGCTTCTCCCTCTGGGTTTGTGCTGACTCCTGCTGCAATGTTTGCATCTAAAACAGCACTTCCACCTGCATCGGAGAATGCAAAAACTTAAGCCTGTTGAGATGCGCCCCATGTCATAGCGTTCTCGCTCGGTTTTATGGCACCAGCTTCATAGGTTGGGGAACCGCGCCTGTTCATCTCGCACGGCACGCGAGACTCTGTTTTACCGATCGATCCTTGTAGCCGTAAGATAGTGCCACAGGTGCAGCGTGCTGGCTACGATGTGGTTTATCGGGAGTTCGACGACCCCCACACGATTCCTCCTGCGATCGCAGACTCCGCACTGGACTGGTTCACAGCTTAGCGGGGCATTCCCGTAGAATCTAAATTTATCAACTCTCAATGAACACAAAAGGCACTGTAGTATTCGACATCATCGGCACCTGCTTCAGTTTGGACAAGCCCCGCCAGAGATTGGTGGAGCTGGGTGCGCCCCCTCATGCTCTCGAACTCTGGTTTGCCCAAACCTTACGGGATGCCTTCGCCCTCTCCCATGCAGGCAGCTACCGACCGCTCAAGGAAGTACTAGAGGCAGAACTGCCCCGGACGCTCAAGGTGCTGGGCATTGAGGCAGATGCCGACAAGCGATCGCATATAGTGAACGCTTTCTCCGAACTGGAGCCGCAGCCAGAGGCTCTAGAAGCTTTTCGCCTTCTAACGACAGCAGGCTGGAAGGTAGTTGCCCTCACTAACGGCAGTGAGGACTCCACCCATAAGCTGCTGGAACGAGCCAATGCCCTTGAATACTTCGGCAGCATCTTCTCCTGTGATGCCATCCAGAAGACGAAGCCGCATCCGGATGTCTACGCCTTAGCGAAGCAGGATATCGAGGGCGATATCTGGATGGTTGCTGCTCATGCCTGGGATATTGCAGGTGCTGCCTGCGCTGGTATGCGAACTGCTTTCATTAATCAGGAGGAGAAGGACTATCTCGATGTTTACCCGCAACCAGAGATAATCGCTAGTGATTTGGTTGAAGCAGCGAACCAGATTCTGAAGGGATGACACCCTCGTTAAGGTGAATAAAGTTGGCTATTGCCAGGAATTTATAAACACTTAGATTTGCCCAATTTTCAGGAATCTTTTTAACGAGAGTCAGTTCCTTGATTGGGAGCGCCAACCACTTTAGGAGCAGCTCCTGGAGCTTCAGGTTCCGCACCGGAACTAACTTCAGAATCGGCTTGTTGACTGGTCATACGATATCTCTCATCAAGCGGAGTGTCACCCTCTTCTGTCGTTGGTACACTTGTTTCACTTCCAGGATTATCTTGAGGGTCATATTTAACGTCATCTTGCCGATTGTCTTGAGGATTATCTACTGTCATAAATTTGTACCTTTTAAATCAGGTTATTCTACAACAATATTCTTCAGTTTCTTGTCGGTGTTCTATCCTCAGACAGGACTGGCTCTATGACTAATTCTAGAGAAAAATTCGATTAAGAATGATTGCATAAGGTATGTGCAATCACAATCATGCTTAACATTTACTGTTAGTTCGATGAATAAGCAAGACTTGCCGCCCTTACAAATTGTGATTCTTACTGTAAAGCCTGTAGAATAGCTGTTTTGATAAAGCTGCCGAGCTAAAAGCTATCAAAGTATTTTTTCTACACTTATTAATCAAAGTGATAAATTTTCGCTAACCCTTCTGTACTGCAAAATAATTTTTAAAATGATGCAACTAAAGGCACATCAATCATATAATTCAGGCTGAGCTTCAAACTCATTAGCAGGAATCACTCGCACTTTGAAGATAACAGGTTTTTTTAATTCTTGCTGCAATAGTTTCTGGACTTCTTTGATCTGTTTAGGAGAAATGGAATTGGCTGGAGCAGTAACCTCCAGATTGACGACCAATATAGTTTTTTGAACATTGACTCTTAATTCGTGAACATCCGAGTTCGCGAAGGTTAGTGTTTTCGTGTGAACAATCGACCACACAGTATTATGAACTTGCTCTTTAACCAAAAGATTTTGTAGCGAGAATCCTAACGGTAAAGCTAAAAACACTAATAATAAAATCGTTAAGGTTAACCCGTGCTTAGCTTTTGTAATTGAGCCATAGCGCTGCCATAGAAAGACTATTGCCCCACTAAAAATAATTCCAATTAAGTTTGTGAGAAATAAAAGAGTTGCGCCTATGCTAACTTCAGAAGATGCACGAGCGAGTCCAATCCCAATGACGCTAAGGGGCGGAACTAACGCAACCGCGATCGCGACTCCTGGCAGTGCATCTGCAATGGATTTGCGAGATTTGGCGAAGGCTCCTGCTCCTCCTGCGGCTAGGGCAACGCCTAAATCCATTAAGGTGGGACGTACCCGTGCCGTGACTTCGGAACCCAGATTTTGTAATCCCACTAACCAGGTAATGATGATAGCGATCGCAACGGTTAGAACAACGCCTGTAAACAAAGTAAAACTCGATCGTCGCAAGAGCAGACGATTTCCCATTGATACACTGTAGGCGATCGCAATAATCGGCCCCATCAATGGAGCAATAATCATCGCGCCAATAATGGTGGCAGCACTATTAGCGAGTAGTCCCAGCGCTGCAATCACTCCAGAAAGAAACAATAGACTGTAGAAGTTAACCGAAGGAACTGCTCCCCTCCAAAGGTTACGATTGAGACTGGATAGCGGTGCAGGCTTTTCTGCCAGCCATTTCCACTCAGCGCGGTTCTTCTGCAAAAGCTGGTCGAACTGCTGGCTGCCCCATAATCTAATTTTTTCAATTAAAATTCGCATAATCACCCATCACAAAGATCGTGAGCATTGCCATTGCAGGCATAAATAAGGTGTCACTTGATCGCGCTGGGCTTCTTGATAAGCATCTTCGAGATCGCGTTTGCCCGCCGCCGGAATTTCCATAATCACGTCTTGGCGGTACGGGTTGATGGGTCGCAATTTGTGTTCGGAACGACCTGTAACCCAACATCCGGCGATGAATAAGCGATCGAATCCGGTGTAGGGAGTGGGTGCATTAGAAGTTGAGTCGGTCGTTCGGTTTAGGGTCGTTGTAGTCATAAAAAAGTCTCCTTATCGGTTTCAGGTTGGATACCGCCTCTCAATGCAGAGACTCAATCAGACGTATCTCACAAAAAGCGAATGCCTTATGGTCTTTCGTTGTAACAGCGATCGCGGTTCTGTTTCATCTTCCCTATGGTTAGAACGGAAGCTCAAGATTCTGTGTTCGATTATACATATTCTGGAGTTTTGTCTATGACTACTTTGCAGAACGTTTTAGCGCGATCTGCTGTAAGCAGCAGCGCTTCGCGATCGCGAAGCTTGTAGGGTAGGTTAGTGGTAATAGATATATGTCGAGAATTGCGATCGCGTAGCGTCTCCATGAGCATCGCTTGGTGCGGATAGCATCAATTCCCTCTAATTCTTGTTGTAAGACAACCCGGTAGAGGAACTGGGATAAGCAGCGAGAATCTCCATAACAAGAGTTTGGCAGATTAAAGGGTATCACGTAGCTATAGTTAGAGTTATGAATAACTTAAGTGAAAAGTTAAGAGAATTTCTTGAAAAAAAGCCGCTTTACTCATGGCAAAAGTTTGAATTGCCCGAATATTCTACACAGTTTACTAACTTGTTCCAGATTGAAATGGAGTGTCCTACTTGTAAGCGAAGTAGACCATTCTCTGATCGTCAAGTAACACGCTCTGCTTTTGAATATTCCATACCGAAACTAGAATCCAGAATCTATCCATTTTGCTTCAAGTGCGATAGTTGTTCTTCAACTGAATATGCTTTTTTCGTTGAGGTAGATATAGAAAACGGCAAGATTAGAAAAGTTGGTCAAAGTCCTGCTTGGTCAATCACTCTTGACAAAGATATTGATAGGTTTCTGGAAGATGATTCAGAATATTTTAAGAAAGCCTTGATCTGTGAATCTCAAGGCTATGGCATTGCTGCATTTTCTTATTACCGAAGGACTCTAGAAAACTCTATCGGAAAAATCCTTGACAATCTTCGTTCTATTCTTGAAATGCAAGGCTCCTCATCAGAGAATATAGAACAAATTGATAGGGCTTTAAAGGGAATTGTAATGGATGAAATAATTAAGATCGCTAAAGATGCAATTCCGAATAGCTTAAGACCAAATGGGATGAATCCTTTAGCGATAATTTACGACACATTGAGTGCTGGAATTCACAGACTTCCTGAAGAGGAGTGTCTAAAGAACTCCGAATATATACGGGTTGCATTGTCCTATCTAATCAAAACACTTAGTCGGCAGAATGAAGAGCAAAGAGCATTTCTTGATGCCACAAAGAGTCTCAATGACTTTAACAGTAAGTCTAGTTAATCCGATGGAAAAATCTGCCTAACAATTGGTTGGCAGTGGATCTCCAATCTTATATGCTGCGTTGCTCTTGCATGACATATCATTCGATTCGATCTGCTCTCTCGATCACGTTGGCATCAATTGCTGAATGCGCTGTGGTTCCTCTCCCAGCCAATCTAGATTCTGGGCGGTGCTGTCGAAAATTGATGAAGTTTTGAATGGCTCAAACTCGCCGCGCGATGCGGCTTCTGCCGTTTTTGCTAACAGCGATCGCACCTGCTCGTCATTCATTGGCTGAAATGTCCGCATCGCTTCAAACGCCTGATCGAGAATCTCCATACTGTCAATTCCCGTAATCACAACCGATGTCGGCAGATTCAATGCATAGTGCAGACACTCAATTGGCGTTACCGTATTTGACCGTAACAGAATCCCGTTTGCCATGCTTTTCATCCCCAGAATGCCAATGTCCTGTTTAACCAGTTCTGGCACAACTAGCTTCGCAAAGCTTCGGTAGTGTGCATCCATCACATTCAGCGGCAACTGAGCCGCATCAAATTTAAACCCGTTACTGGCTGCAACTTCCAGCATATGCAGATGAATCTGGGGGTCTTTGTGCCCGGTGAAGCCAATATATCGGACTTTGCCAGCTTCCCTCGCCTCTATCAAAGCGGCATTTGCCCCTTCTGGGTCGAAAACTCGATGCGGGTCCTCGAAGCGAAGGATTTCGTGGTGTTGGACGAGATCGATGCAATCAACTTGCAGACGTTCCAGTGATTCGTCTAGCTGTCTTGCAGCTTCTTTCTTGGAGCGACCGTCAATTTTCGTCATCAGGAATACTTTGTCTCGGTAGCCATCGCGCAACGCTTTCCCCATGCGAATCTCGCTGACTCCACCGTTGTAATCCCAACTGTTATCCATAAAAGTGATGCCACGATCGATCGCAGCGCGAACAATCCGGATACCCAGTTGCTCATCAACGTTCTTCAATCCGATGTGCCAGCCACCGAGTCCGATCGCAGAAACGCGCTCTCCTGTACTGCCGAGAGTTCGGTATAGCATTTCTGAGTTTGGCGTACTTTCTGACATGTGTTCTCCTTGGCTGTCACCGATTGCTTAAGTGCATATAGCTATGAGCAAATTCAAACGCAAGGAAAAGTTCACAACATCTTGCTAGAGGCACACGAGAGCTGGATCTTGTAATAGCGCTGTTAGCCCTGTACGCTAAATGACTCATGGAATGAGACAACTCCACTGGGTATCCGTGCGCCGAATGAAATCGCTTGAAAGTATTCAGGTGGAACATCGGGTAGAACAAGATTTGGCTGGCTCTTGAAACCAAAACGGTTGTAGTATTTTGGTTCGCCAAGCAATACACATCCACCTGCACCAAGCTCCCGTAGAGTAGTCAACGCCTGCTTCATAAGCTGTGACCCGATTCCAATGCCTTGATGTTCCGGAGCGACAGAGATCGGACCGAGTCCATACCAATCCTGACTCCCATCGGAAATGGAAACCGGGGACACAGCAACATGACCAACGATTTGTCCATTCACCTCGGCAACGAGAGAAACTGTCAAGTTCCCTGAGTTACGCAAGGCATCAACAATAAACTGCTCAGTGTGGCTAGTATGGGGGGCATTGAGAAATGCGGCAGTTGTCAATGCTTTGATGTCCGCCACATCAGAAGTAACTTCTTTTCTGATTGTTAGATTAGACCTCTTGCATGAATCAAGAAAATGAGCCAAAAGTAGGTAAGCGTTACTGAATCTGCTCATGCTCTACCAACAGTTGAAAGTCCTCAATCCGAGCGCCTTCAGACGGGCG
>NZ_JACJOQ010000451.1:0-2606 GCF_014695635.1 Coleofasciculus sp. FACHB-712
TGGACAGTAATGCTTTCAGGCGTTCAGCATCGCGGATAGCATGACCATCTGGATCGTTGTTGAAATATACGTACACGTCAATCTTTTTTTGAAGAAATGAGCGGATATGAGAAGCCCAAGTAGACAATTCTTCCTCGCTGTAACCAACACCCCATTGTCCGCTGTGCATGCGAATATAAGTCCAGGGCGCAGTCAAACGAATATCTAGCGGAACTGTGGGACTAACGGGCAAACAAAGGGCTGCACCCGCATCTTCTAATAGTTTGTACACCTGTGGAATCAGCCAGCTTTGGTGCCGAAATTCAAATGTATAACGTTGTTCTGGATAGGAAGAAAGTAATTCCAAAAACGGCTGAAGTCGCTCGATATTCAGGGGCCAGGTATGAGGAAATTGGAACAGAATTGGGCCTAATTTTTCTTGCAAACCCCCCGCTCGTTCCATTAAGCGAGATAGCGGCTCAGATGGGTCTTTTAACTTTTTCATATGGGTAAGGTAGCGGCTACCTTTTACAGCAAAAATAAACCCTTCAGGTGTTTGCTCTCGCCACGTTTCAAATACAGATCGCTCTGGCAGACGATAGAAAGAAAAGTTAATTTCTACAGTCGGAAAGTGCTGTGCGTAAAATGGTAGTTGTTGGCTTCCAGGCATTTGCGCTGGATAGAAAATGTTCATCCAGTGCTTATAAACCCAACCGCTAGTACCGATTTGCAGCAGCGGAGCTGCCGTAAAAGGTTGAGATTCCTGCTCTTGTTCTTCACTCATTCAGTTGTTCCATTTGAACTGAATCATTATCTCTTGCAAATCACCAAGCCCAAGTGACTAAAAGTGCTTGAAAAGGAAGCCGCAACCAAAGTCATAGCTACTATTGCGAGTCACATTTGCCAGCCACATTTGCCATTAGCTTAGTTTGAGTACGTCCCAACCGTGAGACTTATTCATAAGTTCCAAAGTTTGTGGTGATATGTTTAGCCAGTGTCAGCGCGATCGCCTATTATTCGCCAAGTACCTTATTCGCTTTCAGAATCAGCACACAGCTTGGCGCGTGTGTGATTACGCTATCCATGACCATTTGCACCGCTTCACTTAAGGGAATCCGAACTGTTTCTATCGTTTCCGTTCCTTCTTGATGGGATTGGGTGAATGTTAATTGCTTTGCTAGAAATAGACGCACCGGACAGCAGACAATTGATGTATCTAAGTCAAAAACTCCGAGATCGAGCCATTCCGAAGCCTGAATTCCCAGTTCCTCTTCAATTTCTCGTTGTGCAGATTTCAGGTGCGGTTCATCCTCCTCAATAGCACCAGCGACAACTTCAATGCTTTCTTTGCCAAGCGCATAACGAAATTGCCGGGTAAGATAGACTACGCGATCGCTATCTATTGGCAAAATAGCAACGCCAGATTTCATTGTGACGGTAGCATACGTACCCGGTTGTCCATCAGGTTGGAGAACTTGGTCTTCACGAACATTGATAAATGAATTTTGGTACTTTCGATTTGTTTCTTGGATTGTCCAAGGGCCATGTTTTTGTGTCATGTTGCGTTCTCTCCTATTTGAGTTGTCAGATGCGAGATCAGATACCCGACTTCTCCAAGAAGTCGGGTATCTTGCGTTCAGGAATCATTTATGACTGCTATAATTTCCCGTTGACATAGGAAGGTAAGATTTCTCCCTCCCCGTTCACGGGTAGGGGTGGGGTTCTAAGTTGCATATACTCGACTCTAATTACTCTAAAGCTGGTTTAATCCGCTCATAAGAGGAGAGAAATAAACTAAAGAGAATCGCAAAGGTAAGGTCAATGACACCCGGAACTAAATAAAATGGGTGAAGACCACCTATTAAGGTGTGATAAGCCAAAACGATAAAGACAGAAACTTGGGCGCAAATTCCAAATCTTATAAGGTCGTGATTGCGAGAGATATCCTTACCAACCCACCAATAACCAATCCCGATTGTAAATACCAATGCGCCAAACAGATGTAAATATTCAGGATTGGTGAGCGGTTCTTGACCCAGGATTTGGCGAATCCATTGGTCAGATAACAACAAAGCTACAGATTCGACCCAGTTAATGATAGCTTTGGTTTGAAATACGTACTTCCACGTTATTGGATTGTTCATCATTGCAAATAGTATGTGAATTCTTGTTTGCTTAGCTTGCTGGTTCTTGACTTAACTGGGTGTCCTATACACTCGATCCCCCCTCTCCCCAGAGGGAACCCCGAATCCCGCTTAAAAAGGGGGAAAATGCTTATAACCCCTTTTTAAGCGGGGGACATTGCCAAAAATAGACACCGTAATTACTGGCTTCTTGTCACATTTTTATTAGTGCGGTTGTGAAACTGCTTCATCAACCAGTTGCACCATCCGCTGGCGTAGGGTCTCTAAACCTAAGCGTTGAGTAGCTGAAATAAACACAGCTTCGGGATACTGTTGTTGAGCGAAGGCTAGCGTTTCGCTATCTACTTGATCGACCTTGTTAAAGGCAATCAAAGCTTTACCTGGAAGGGCAGGCATTTCTCCAAGCACTTCCATGACCGACTGGATGTGGCTTTCCCAAGCGGGATGGGATAGATCGACGACATGAAGCATGGCATTCGCCTC
>NZ_JACJOQ010000452.1:0-4450 GCF_014695635.1 Coleofasciculus sp. FACHB-712
GGAAATGATGTTGTAGGGTAGCCCCTGCAACATCATTTTTTGATTTCGCAATGTCCTGACGCGCAGATGCGATCGCTTATACACCTTGCGATCGCAGATTTTCTGAATCTCAGTCTTAGAGAGGAGGAGTATTCCTTCAAATTATGCCAAAAGTAACAGATTTCTTCACCATACAATGATTAACTTAAAAATCCTCAATGCCCCCCTATCGCATTGCTTTTTTTGAAAAATTTATGTTTTATTAGAGGGTTGGATTTATTAAATAATCTGGCAGTAAAGGACAATTTTTAATGATAATTACAGCCCCGCTCCCTAGTATTGTCTCCTCTGGCTTACTGCACTGGATAATACAGCCGCAGTTAGCCTTGCACATTCCAGATGGCTTCTTGAGCTTGCCCGTTAGCCTCGTGACATGGGTACTCGCCATCGGACTGATTGCACTCGCCCTCAATCGAGTGCAGGCTGACTACCAGGAACGGGCAGTTCCGCTGATGGGTGTGTGTGGAGCCTTTATTTTTGCCGCCCAAATGATTAATTTCCCAATTCCAGGGGGCACCTCCGGGCACCTGCTGGGTGGGACGCTCGCGGGAGTTTTACTTGGCCCGTGGGCGGGATCGCTCGTCATGGTGGCAGTCTTCATCGTCCAGGCAGTCTTGTTTCAAGATGGTGGACTGACTGTGCTAGGAGCCAACATCACCAATATGGGACTCATTGGCACCTTTGCGGGTTACTACCTCTACAAAACAATTCGCTTTGCCTTAGGACGGGATAACTGGCGGGGAATGTTAGTGGGTACGGCAATTGCAGCTTGGACAAGCGTGTTTATTGCCTCGATTTTGACAGCCGTACAACTGGCTTTGTCCGGAACAGTGCCCTTTGGGGTAGCCGTAGGGGCAATGGCATTTTGGCACGTCCTAATCGGCATTGGAGAATCACTGATCACCGTCGTAGCAGTGAGTTATGTATGGCGATCGCGTCCCGATCTGTTGTTCGATCCACCCCGCCGAGCTGTTTCCACTGCATCTCGTTCGTTGTCACAGCGTTAAGCACTGCGTGCATCTAGTTATATAGGGAAGGGATTAAACGTTTATGAGTAGCAACCTCTCGCGGGAACGCAACCGGGCTTTTGTCATCACTGGATTGGGTGTTGCCCTGCTGATTGCAATTTTTTTGTCTCCATTCGCTAGCTCAGATCCAGACGGATTAGACCGAGTTTCTCAGGATCTAAAGTTTGAGGATAAAGCAGCCGAAGAAGCACCCGCCCAAAAACTCCCCTTTTACGCTGTTTTTGAAGAATATGCCCTCAGAGGCGTACCAGAAGGACTTGCCACACCCTTAGCCGGTTTGATTGGAACCTTAACAACATTTGGTTTGGCTTGGGGGATTGGGAAGTTGGTGGTTCGCAATTCTGTTTCATCTTCCTCAGACTATGAAGTCCCCTCGTCCTCAGATAATCCAGATGGCCCCCTGGATAGCTAAGAACTAAAGCGTAAAGCGAATGCTGCTGCACATTATTGCCGTTCAATTAGATGCCGATAGCGATCGCAAAACTCCCTGGCACTCATTAGCACCCCGGACTCGAATCCTGTGTACGCTACTGCTTGTATTTGCGATCGCCCTGACGCCAAACGGACGCTGGTGGACTTGGGCAATCTATGGGTTAGGCGTGCTAGGCGTCGTTCTCCTGAGTCGAGTCACTTGGAGCATCCTGCTGAAGCGAATCGCCGTTGAGTTTGCTTTTATTGGCGTTGTACTGCTGGGCACTTTGTTTCGGGACGGCGGCGAGGTGTTGTGGTCTTGGGGAGTGCTACGGATTACTACCGTCGGGCTGATGGTTTTGGGTAGCGTGACCCTCAAGGCGTTACTCTCATTGATGATGCTAAATGTGCTGACTTTAACGACTTCTGTTCCGGCACTACTGAATGGATTAGTCGCCTTGCGAACCCCGCCTCTACTGGTGGCGATTCTCGCATCCATGTATCGCTACATTAGCGTCCTAATTGGGGAGGTTAACGCCATGCGTCGGGCAGCAGCCTCTCGCAACCTGATGGGCAGCAACCACTGGCAACGCCAGGTGATTGGCAACATGATGGGAACGCTATTTATCCGTACCTATGAGCGGGGGGAGCGGGTTTATCAGGCAATGCTGTCGCGGGGTTATCAAGGACTACCGCCTGTCGAGAAGGTGCCGTCGGGCGGACGCCGCGACATTGTGGCTTTAACCTTAACCGTAATTTTGGCATTACTGGGACAAGTGGTTTATTTATTCTAAAAATTTTTAATTTTTAATTTTTGCTATGCACCATAATCCAATATTTATCGAAAATCTTAGCTATATTTACCCCGACGGAACTCATGCACTCAGGGGAATTAATTTATCGATTAAAGCAACGGAACGGGTGGCATTAATTGGAGCCAATGGTTCGGGAAAGTCCACTTTGCAGTTACATCTGAATGGGATTCTCTTACCCGAAGAGGGAGAAATCATCATTGGAGAATGGCCTGTCAGAAAGGAGAATTTGCAAAAAATTCGGAATTTTGTGGGGCTGGTATTTCAGAATCCAGATAATCAGTTATTTATGCCCACAGTTTGGGAAGATGTTGCCTTTGGCCCAATGAATCAAGGCTTGCGAGACAAGGAACTTACCGCACGAGTGCTTCAGGCGATGGCAGCGGTGAATATCGATCCAGAACGCTATGGACAGCGGAATACAGATAATTTATCCGGAGGTGAAAAGAAGCGGATTGCGATCGCAGGCGTGCTGGCAATGAACCCCCAAGTGTTGGTATTTGATGAACCCTCGGCTCAGCTAGATCCCCGTTCTCGTCGCCAGTTGATCGAGTTGTTAAAAAGCTTGCCCCTGACGCAACTGATTGCTACCCACGACTTAGATTTAGCCTTGGAGTTATGCGATCGCACGGTAGTCTTGAGTCAGGGTCAGGTCGTCTACGATGGTGCAACGGAGCAGGTGATGAGCGATCCGGATTTCTTGGTTCAGCACTCTCTAGAGTCGCCCCTCTGCTACAGTCGTCCTTACTGCCAGCTTGAAGATGCGCCGGTAAAAAAGCGCGTTCTTGTTTGAAATCCACTACTTTTCGTCTGTAGGGGCATTGCCATGCCCCTTCCCAACGCGATAGGTTTAAAATCTTGCCGCTAATCTTGCCGCTACTATAGCCAATTCCCCACTAGCACGTAGGGTGCCCAGTAACGAGGATGCTGGTATCGCGGATTCTGCAACAGAGACAGCTGGGCAAACCGGAGTGCTTCCGCTTTCGTCTCCTTGGTATTGGTTAACTCTTGATAAAACTGACTCATCAGAAGGGCGCTACTCTCATCGTCCAGCGACCAGAGAGACGCGAGGGTACTCCGCGCCCCAGCGCGTACCGCAACCCCAGCCAGTCCTAAAGCCGCCCGTTTGTCCCCGGTAGCGGTTTGGCAAGCACTAAGGACGAGTAATTCGATTGCAGTCGGTCGGTTTGTATCTCTAATTCGGAGTAAATTATCTAACTGATTGACATTAATCCGATTATCCCAAGTCAGAATAAATGTCTCCTCAGCTTTAGAACTGAATTGACCGTGAGTGGCAAGATGTACGACTGGGAAGGAAACCGCATTCATTTCTTTTTGGAAAGCGGTACTGGTAAATTCCTGATTGAGCAGTACCGTAGTGGGCACTACAGATTTAATCTGATTTAATTCCAGGGTTACATTGTTGAGCGCAGCAAACCCTTGGCGAGATTCAGTAATTCCGGCAGTTAAAGCTTTGATTTTTCCCCGTTCTAAAGATTTGGGGCCGAGTAACTGCAACCCTGGAGTTAATGCAACGCCATACTTTTGGACCAGGTATTGTTGACCGTCGTAGAGTGCCGCCATCGGGATATTTCGCAAGGAACCATCGAGGACAAATACCAAAGTTTTAATGTTGCTAGCGAGATCCTGCGATGCAGGTAAAATCAACCAATCATAGACTTGCTTGGATAAAGCTTGAGTTTCTTTCAGCGTGTAAGGTTTGGTCAGTTGCTTTCGCAATTCTCCGACAATTCTTTCGACTTCACTCTGGCTGATATCAGTTTTGTAGTGGCGTAGCGGTTGTTGAGGTAATTTGAGAATGATTTCTAATCGGTCTGCCAAAATAATCGGATAGATGACTGCGGCGGTCGGATCGTCTTTATCGATGACTTGGTCGATTTGGACTGTTTTGCCTTGCAAACAAGCGGTGCGAAAGAAATTATCGAGTTCAGCAAGTTGCAGAGATTCGATGGTGTTATACCAATTTCCTATGAAGTTGCACTTAATAAAGCTGTAGTGATGTAATCCCATCCACAAATGGAGGAGATCACTTCAGGAGAGATGAGATCGAGAACCTCTTTCAACTTCTGTCGCAATTGCTCCAAGTTGGTGCAAGTTTCCCAACGCAAAAACTGCTTGAAATGTTGCCATAAGCGCTCG
>NZ_JACJOQ010000453.1:0-12111 GCF_014695635.1 Coleofasciculus sp. FACHB-712
AGCCGGATCTCTAGTTTTTTGAAGGTATAGTCTGGGCGATGGAATAACCACAAATCCCCCAGCACTCCTTGATCGTCCAATATCGGGCAAGCCAACATCGCCACCTTACTCCGGACAAAGTCGGGACTGATTGAACAAGATTGGAAACATTTACCTTGTCGTAGAGGAGCGTAAATTTCCGGGAAGTCTGCCATTTGCATCACCTGACCCTGCGAGGAAGGCATTGAGGTGGCGTACTCGTAGCAAATTGTGGCAGTTTCTTGCTCCAGGTTGTAGAGCGAAGCATGACAGCTGCCCATATTAAATGAAAGCGCTAACTCTCGAACGGCTACCTGTAAAATCTGGCTTTCGTCGAGACTATCGCGGACTTTGTCGGTGATGCGTTTTAGCACGGCTTCAAAGCCAAGCGCTTTTTGCAGTTGGGTTGTGCGTTGTTGCACTTGGCGTTCTAGATTGGCGTTCAGCTGCTGCACCTGCTTAAACAGCGCCGATTGCCCAATCGCGATCGCTAGTTGAGCCGCGAAGGCACAAACCAGGTCTACCTCTGAGTCTTGCCAGTAGCGAGGACGACCTTCCATCGATAGTGTTAAGATTCCCCAGAGGTTTCCTTGAAAGTGTATCGGTACCAACAACCAAGCACCCGGATAAGCCTCTGCTAGAGGCTTATTCCCCTCATCCTCGATAGTCTGAGTATCGTGAATGGAAACCACTTGTAACTGCTTGAGTTGCCTTGCCAACAAATTGTCTACATCTGGAAATTCCATACCCAGCCTGCTCGACAAACTGGAACCTTGATAGTAAAGTGCCACATTCAGCCAAACCTGCCGCTGCGGAAGATATTGCAGGATGGAAACGTGGTCGATGTGCAAAAGCTGACCAATTTCTGCTGCTGCTGTGGCAAAAATCACCTCTAATTCCAAAGAGCTACGAATTGCAGAAATCGACCGATTCAATGCTTGCTCGCGCTGAGCTTGCTGTTGCATTTGATTGTAGAGTTCGGCTTGCTGAATTGCGATCGCTACCTGGGTTGCCAGTGAACAAAGCAAATCAATTTCCAACTGTTGCCACTGTCGGGGTTGCGAACAATTATGGGCAATTAGCAGTCCCCACAATTCCTCTCCTTGGAGAATCGGGACTATCAAGCTGGCTCTAACTTGAAGCCGATGTAGTAAATCGATGTGACACTGACTCAACTCGGCTGTATAAATATCTTCTATAGTTTTAGTGCGACCCTGTTGGTACTGGACATAGACTTGTTCAAAGCAAGGATCGTGGATTGTTGTTCCCAGGATCGGAGTCCAACCGTTGGCGACAGACTCCACTACCACGACTCCACTCCAGTCCGGCTGAAAGCGGAAAACGATCACTCGATCGGAGGCGAGAAATTGCCGGACTTCAGACACCGTCGTGTTGAGAATCTCGTCTAAATTTAAAGACTGACGGATGCGTTCTAGCATCGCCCTCAGCAGTCGTTCCCGCTCGGTTTGCTGTCTTAGTGACTCTTCCGCGGCTTTGCGATCGCTAATATCGCGCACAATGACTAAAACTTCATCTTCCCCACTGACAACTAGCCGCGCCTCGTAATCGTGCAAATAGCCATTTTTGGGAAGCTGATACTCGAAGATTTGGATTTCGTTCGTAGAAAGTGCTTGCTCCACATGGTATTTGGCTTTCTCAGCGACTTCTGTGGGCAAAACCTCGTCTAACTTTTTACCTAAGAATTCCTGAGCAGGTAAGAACGTATCAAAATCTCTTGCCGTTTTGACGTCCAAATAAGTGCTATCTTTGCTAATTCGGAAGATCAAATCCGGGATGGCACTTATAAGAGCGCGATTTTTTGCTTCGCTTTTGCTTAGTGCCTCTTCTGCCTGTTTGCGCTCGGTAATGTCAGTCTGAATCCCCACAAAACCGATTAGATTCCCTTGTGGACTCCCGATTGGGGAAAGATAGAGTTCGTTCCAGAAAAGGGTGCCATCTTTGCGATAGTTGCGTAAGGTGACATGGCATTCTCTCGCTTCCCTAATCGCCATTCGTAGCTCATCAAGTGCTGGCTGAGCAGTGTCAGCGCCCTGCAAGAAGCGGCAGTTGTACCCTATGATTTCCTCAGCAGAGTAGCCTGTTAAACGCTCAAAACTTGGATTGATATAAATAATTGGATTATCTGGTTGAT
This sequence comes from Coleofasciculus sp. FACHB-712, assembly GCF_014695635.1. Taxonomy (NCBI): domain Bacteria; kingdom Bacillati; phylum Cyanobacteriota; class Cyanophyceae; order Coleofasciculales; family Coleofasciculaceae; genus Coleofasciculus; species Coleofasciculus sp. FACHB-712. The sequence continues at coordinate 2,171 of NZ_JACJOQ010000453.1, forward strand.
TGGAGTCGGTAAGGACAATGCCATTGCAGCAATCACGGAGAACCTGCTCCAGTAAATGTAGACGTTCCTGTGCTTGTTTGCGCTCAGTTATGTCATCGCAAACCAGGAGGACAACTCTATCCGTATTCGTTCTTTGTACAATGCTAGCGGTAACATTTACCCAGAAAATGCTGCCGTCTTTGCAACAGGCGCGCAATTCCCAACTAGTAACCAAAGCGTTTGACTCGATCCCTGAACTCAACTCAAATGCTTCTTGAATTGCTTGTTGCAAAAACTGAGCAAACTCAGCTTTTAACTTTTCTCGCTCGTCAGGAGCAAAAGTGCTGAAAATTGTTTTTCCAACCAACTCTTGGACGCTATAACCAAGACGAGCCGCTCCAAACTGATTAACCCCAACAACGACTCCTTCTGAATCCAAAGTAAAGTGAATACAGGGAGTCTTGTTGTACAGTGTTCGGTATGCTTCTAGTTCAGCTCTCGTGTTCCGCAGTTCTTCCTCAAGTTGGGGACGTTCTACATCTGCACCCGCAATAGTTTGTTGTAACTCTCTAGAAGCACCTTCACCTTGTAAATAGTCATGCCCAATTGGCTGGTGATTTGCGTCCATTTTGTAATCTCTTACCCCTTTTTTTTTATAGAGATAGAGGGACTAAATTTTTTATCTTTGTTTATCAAAAAACTAATTTAATGGACTAAATAGCAAGTTGTTTGATGGGTTTGAATGCCTCAGTTATGGCTATGTAATGTTAAATGCTATACCAACTCAATCGTTCGCTTTCTAAAAAGGCTATGTCTATCATAGATATTTGAGCCAGCAATTATAATAACTCATTGCAGCTCGATAAAAAACATTACCTCCTGAGAAAACCTAAGTAATGGCTCTTTTACGTTAGAATTTCCTAACTGATTTTAAAATTGGTTTTTGTTTATACTAAACAATATTTACTTTTAATCTCATAAAGAAATATATATTTATGTTTAATTTATTATAGTTGTAGAGCGGTCATAAAAGTAGCGAACCACGCTTTTCTCTACACTTTAACCATTATTTGCGAGAGAAGTGCTAGAAAATAGCCATTAACAATAGACTAGGAACTGGAAATCAACCAAACTCTGCTAACCGTGAATGACTAATATGAGCGCACAAACAGAAGAAACAATTACCTACGAAGGCGGCTGTCACTGTGGCGCAGTCCGCTTTCGGGTAATCGTTGACGAACATAAGGCAGATGACTGCAACTGTTCCATCTGTAGGAAGAAGGGATTTTTACATCTAATTGTGCCGTCCGAACGTTTTACCTTGCTAAGCGGTGCAGACTTATTGACAACCTACACCTTCAACACGGGTGTTGCTAAGCACACCTTCTGCCGTATTTGTGGGATTCACCCTTTTTATCGTCCCCGTTCCCATCCCGAATCTATTGATGTCAACGTGCGTTGTCTGGATGAGGATGTGGTGTCTCGCTTTCGCATTGTGCCTTTTGATGGGGTTAATTGGGAACAAAACGTACACCTAATTCGCTCTGAAGCATTGGACACGGATTAATAAATCCTCTTACCCAGCTTATCTATCATTGTAGGTTGGTTTGAGGTCATGTAGACGGAGTCTTCAAGAGAGAGTGACCCAACAAAAACTAAGGGAGGTGTTGGGTTTCGTCTTTGTGCGAAACCCAACCGGAAAGTCTGAAGTGAGTGCGAATCAATTTAAGTAGCTGGAACCTGCGAAAATTAACATTTTGCCCGATTGACTACCATTTATCGCAGTCCTCTCCAAACTATTGGGGAGAAAGCCAGCTTGGCGCTGAAATCAAGAGAATTGAGGAGCGTGAATCTTATCTGCCTGCATGAGGACAAAATAGGTAAGATTGGTTTCATAAAATACGCTTATGGTTTTATTAAAATTATTTTTAATTATTAATTTTGTTTCAATTTTGGCTGAATTATTAAATTGAAATTGTAAAAAGCTTAGCCGTAGACAAAGCAAGAAGAAAGTATAGAGTAACGTCTAATAAAAAATCCGAATTCAGGAGCGGACAAAAATTATCATTATTCCTAGCAATGCGGCAGATTTTAGCTGAAAAATACTTCTTTTAGAGAAAAAACTAGAAGTAATGAATCTATTTTTCTACTGTCTACTACCAACTTTGCCGTCTCTTGCCTCGCACGCTCAATTGCTAAAGAATCTGCCAACCCCAAAACTAGCGATGAATGTATCTCAAGCGAAAGAGCACGCAAAATAACCACCTAAGAAAGTTACCACCAAGACTTAAATATGGTACAGAAGGACTAGAGTGACAAAGGACTAAAGCAAAATAACCGAGCGATCGAAACGGCAGAGCGATACTCACAGTCAGTTACGAACACTAGAATGCAAATAGGGACAGGAGGCATTTATTTCTAAAAGCCATGCAGGCTTGAAGTGGCAAAAGCAGGCTGTTATCGGACAGCAGGGCTAGGGTAACGCAAGCAAATGTTTACGCGGTAAGTATTCCCATACGTCGTAGCGATCGCTTGTTAAGATCGGTAAGTTTTAACCATTCCAACCTTTTAATTAAGCTTTTTACTTTCTAACCTGACAACGTTCCTGTGATAGATCGGCTTTCAAAGGGGAATTTCCATACAGTGCGATCGCACCTAAGACGCACTGCTGCTTTAATCTTGGGACAACCAGCACTGGTGGTTAGTGTGGTGGTCTCCCTCTTAGTGCTGGGAGTCCGGCAACAAGGTCTGCTGGAGACGCTGGAACTAGGTGCTTATGACCAGATGATGCGGTTACGACCAGCCGAAGAGCCAGATCCCCGGATCTTGGTGGTCGCTGTCACCGAAGCAGACATCCAAACCTACAAGCAATATCCCCTGTCTGACGAACGAATGCATCAGATGCTGGCAAAACTGCTGGCAAACGAGCCGCGTACTGTCGGGCTAGATATTTATCGCGATTTGCCAGTAGAACCAGGTCATGCGGCATTCTCCAAGCTGATGAGTAGCGATCGCCGCATCGTTCCGGTGTGTGCCGTCAAAGAGTCGGAAGGTCCTGGCACTCCACCACCACCCAATATTGCTGATGACCAGGCTGGCTTTGCCGATATCGGGAGGACTGATTCTGATGGCGTTATCCGTCGGGGTTTGTTATTTGTCTCTCCCTCCGCTCACAAGCCTTGTCCTAACCCGAACTCCTTTAGCTTCCAACTGGTTCAACGTTACTTGGAAAAAGAAGGAATCGTTGCTTCAGACACCCCACCTCTCCGTTGGAACAACACTGTCTTCAAACCTCTGGAGCCTAATGATGGAGGATATCAAGGTCTGGATGCACGGGGGTACCAAATCCTCATCAATTACCGCTCTACCAACCGTCCTTTTAACCAGGTAACGATGAGTCAAGTCCTCAACGGTCAGTTTGACCCTAGCTGGGTAAAAGACCGCATCGTTCTCATCGGGGTTACTGCTTCCAGTATTGATGACGCCTTCTATACTCCCTACAGTGGCGCACAGAAGGGAAATCGGAAAATGCCTGGAGTTGTCACTCATGCCCATCTGGTAAGCCAGATGCTCAGTGCTGTCCTGGATGGGCGTCGTTTATTTTGGTTCTGGTCGGATTGGGGAGAAGCTTTGTGGGTATTGGGTTGGTCTGTAACTGGCGGGTTGATGGCTTTGCGGCTGCGGCATCCAGGGCACTTGTTACTGGGACAGGGAGCCGCGCTGGGTGTCCTGTTTGGGACGTGTTGGGTGCTGTTTACCCAGGCGGGATGGGTGCCAGTGGTTCCCTCTGCGATCGCGTTGGTGGGAACGGCTGCTGGTGTCGTGGCTTATAGCGCTCACCAAGCCGAACAAAATCAGAAAAAAATCGCGCTTCTGGTTCAGGAACAGCAATTCAACCTGGCACAGATGCAAGCACTTCTCCAACAGAAGAATCAGGAACCACAGACTGAGGAAGAAGCAGAGGTAGCAACTGCGATCGCGCCAGCTCCCCTATCAGTTCTGCCTAATCGCGATGATTATGATGATGATGATGAGACTCAGCCGTGGCAGCCTAGCTTAGATGTAATTACAGAACCTGAGCGACTGGAGCGCCAGCGATTATTAGATTCCTCTCCCGTAAAGTACGGCGACTCCCTGCGACCGTCTCTATTGATGGGACGCTACAAGATTCTTCGACCTCTGGCTTCGGGCGGGTTTGGTCATACGTATTTAGCCGAAGATACCATGCGACCGGGTAAGCCCCAGTGTGCGGTTAAGCATTTAATGCCTGCGCTTCGGGATGAAAAATTCTTGAAATTGGCAAAACGGCTATTTTTTACAGAAGCCGCCATTCTGGAGAGCTTGGGGCACCATTCTCAGATTCCGCAGTTACTCGCCTATTTTGAAGAAAACGAAGAATTCTATTTAATTGAAGAATTTATTAAAGGTCATCCGCTCACCGATGAACTATTGATAGATAAGCGCCTACCGGAAGCGCAAGTGGTGGAAATCCTGTGCGGGGTTCTGGAAATTCTGGTATTTATCCATGAAAACCAAGTCATCCACCGGGATATTAAGCCGAGTAATATTATTCGCCGAGAAAAAGACGGTCGCTTAGTTTTAATTGACTTTGGTGCCGTGAAACAGATTCAGCCCCAAGAAGAAAGCGAACAGGAAAACCGCACCATTGCTATCGGCACCCGTGGTTATACTCCGGCTGAGCAATACGACGGACACCCTAGGTTCAGCAGTGATATCTACGCCTTGGGCATGATTGGGGTGGAGGCAGTGACGGGGATACCGCCTAGTAAGCTGGAAACTGACCGGAACACCGGCAACATTAATTGGCGCGAATTTGCCTCAGTGCGAGACGAATTTGCCGAGATTTTGGATAAGATGGTGCACTTCCACTTTGTGACTCGTTACCAGTCAGCTACAGAGGTGCTACAGGAGTTGAAACGGCTTCCTAGCGCTCCCGCGTAAACATCATCCGGTAGTCAGGCGGTAGTCAGGATGTGGGTGCTACAGGTGAGGGGGGGATTGACATCGTTTGAAAAATGTTTTAGACGAAGATTTGCCTAAAAAATGCGATCGCTTCAGAAAAATTGAACCCATGCCGTTTAGCAAAATTCTGAATTCACTCATCTTCAATGGATTCGGAATTTTCGGTTCGGATGAAGCGAAAAGTGGCACAATGAAAGGCGGTGAATAATAAGATGGGTAACAATTCTGTGAGTCCGACAGCCTCAGCGTCCCCTACGGCACGCCGTGTCGTTTTTCCTTTCACTGCTATCGTGGGTCAGGAAGAGATGAAACTGGCCTTGCTGCTGAATGTGATTGACCCCTACATTGGCGGCGTGATGATTATGGGCGATCGCGGAACGGGCAAATCCACCACGATCCGGGCTTTGGCTGACCTGTTGCCAGAAATCGAAGTCGTTGCCGATGACCCCTTTAATAGTCATCCAAGAGACCCCGATTTGATGAGCGACAGCGTGCGCGATCGCTTGGCGAAACAGGAAGAAATTCCCGTCGCCCACAAAAAAGTGACGATGGTTGACCTGCCGCTCGGTGCGACAGAAGACCGCGTCTGCGGCACTATTGACATTGAAAAAGCTTTATCCCAAGGAGTCAGAGCTTTTGAACCCGGACTCCTCGCGAAAGCCAACCGGGGCATTCTCTATGTAGATGAAGTCAACCTACTTGACGACCACCTAGTCGATGTGCTGCTCGACTCAGCGGCAAGCGGCTGGAACACCGTCGAACGGGAAGGAATTTCCATCCGTCACCCGGCGAGATTTGTTCTAGTCGGTTCCGGCAACCCGGAAGAAGGCGAACTGCGACCTCAACTGCTCGACCGCTTTGGAATGCACGCAGAAATTCGCACGGTGAAGGAACCGGCGCTGCGAGTGGAAATTGTAGAGCAACGGGCTGAGTTTGACCAAAATCCCCCGAAGTTTCTGGAAAAATATCTTCCGCAGCAACAAGCATTGCAACAAAAGCTCGTCAGCGCTCAAGAACGCCTGTCCTCGGTGACGATGGACTATGACTTGCGGGTGAAAATCTCCGAAGTTTGTTCGGAGTTGGATGTAGACGGCTTACGGGGCGATATGGTTACGAACCGAGCCGCTCGCGCGATCGCTGCCCTAGAAGGACGCACGGAAGTCACCGTAGACGATATCCACCGCATTATCACCCTGTGTCTGCGTCACCGGCTCCGCAAAGACCCCTTGGAGTCGATTGATTCCGGCTACAAGGTGGAAAAAGTGTTTGGTCGCGTCTTTGGACTGGAAGCGCCCTCAGCAGAAACCAACGCAGCTACAGCGAATGGAGTTCGTCAGAGTGTTCGGTAATCAGGACTGAGAGTGTGTTGAGTGTTGAGTGATTAGAGAGTTTTTCGATTCAACGCCCATAAATTAAAATTAAAATTTTTAATTTATGAGCGTTGAATTTTGAGTTATAAAAGAGTTCTTTAATTCAAAACTCAAAACTCAAAACTTTTTACCAATCCCCAATCTTTCTATGGCAGAGCCACTCATCGAACTGAAGGGAATTTCTAAATCCTTTGGCAACAATGTCATCTTAGATGGGGTCGATCTGACAATTTATCGGGACGATGCGCTGGCAATTATTGGCCCCTCCGGGACTGGTAAATCGACGATTTTGCGGATTATTGCGGGACTTTTGGCTCCTGATTCTGGTGAAGTTTATATCCTGGGAAAGCGACGTCGCGGCTTAATCGAAGATGCCGAAGATCCCCTTGGAATTGGGATGGTGTTCCAACAAGCGGCTTTATTCGATTCGCTGACGGTGGAAGAAAATGTCGGCTTTCTACTGTTTCAGCGTTCTAAACTGTCGCGTCGGCGGATACGAGAATTGGTGGAGGAAAAGCTAGAGATGGTTGGGTTGCCAGGGGTTAGCGATCGCTACCCCTCGCAATTATCGGGTGGAATGCGAAAGCGGGTGAGTTTCGCCCGTGCGATTATGTCCAATCCAGACCATCCCCAAGACAACCCAGAAGTTTTACTCTATGATGAGCCTACTGCTGGTCTTGACCCCATTGCTTCCACAGTGATTGAAGATTTAGTTCGTCAGTTGCAGCAAATACCAGACAGTTGTAGCAGTTATGTCATGGTGACGCACCAAGAAAGCACCATTCGCCGCACGGCTGACCGAGTGATATTTCTCTATCAGGGACAGGTACAGTGGGAAGGTGCCGTCAGCGAGATTGATACCACCCAAAATCCTATCGTTCAACAATTTTTTAGTGGAAGTGTAACCGGCCCAATTCACGTCATCGGCTAGAATCAATTAAAAATTAAAAATTAAAAAAGGCAGAATTTTTAATGTAAGCATTTTTAATTCTTAATTGTTAATGGTATGAGGAGAACAGATGCGATCGCGAACGGTTCGAGAAGGCTCCGTCGGTTTGTTAATCCTGCTGTCCCTTTTCTTGTTTGGGGGTCTGATTTTGTGGATACGCGGGCTGAACCCCGGTAGCCGTAGCTACACAGTCGTGGCAGAATTTGTCAATGCTGGCGGGATGCAAGCTGGCGCACCCGTCCGCTATCGCGGCGTCAATGTTGGGAAAATTACTGCCATCAACCCAGGCTCGAATGGCGTCGATGTGGTGATGGAAATTGCACCGGCTGACTTACTGATTCCCCGTGATGTCGTCGTTGAAGCAAATCAATCCGGTCTGCTCAGCGAAACTTCGATTGACATTACTCCCCTGAAGCCCTTCCAGCCAGACGCGAAGGTCGCCAATCCGCTCGATCCGCAATGCCAGTCTAGCCTGATTGTTTGTGACGAGGATCGTCTGCAAGGTCAAATTGGTGTCAGTTTTGATGAACTGCTTCGCAGCACCACCCGCATCGCCAATCTCTACAGCGACCCCGCATTCTTTGCCAACCTCAACTCAGTTGCTAAAAATACCAGCGTCGCCGCCGTTGGGGTATCTCAACTTACCCGCGAACTCACAGGTTTGAGTCGCTCAGTGCAACAAGAAATTAAAAACTTCTCAGTCGCAGCCAATTCAGTGACGAGTGCTGCCAATCAAACCAGCAATCAAGTTGCTTTGGCAGCCAATCAGATTTCTAGGACCGCGAATCAATATAGCGGGACTGCCACCCAGGTAAATCGGCTCGTCGATAATATGAATAGTCTGGTCGTAGGCAACCGCTCGACTCTCGTCAGTACCTTGAACAACTTTAGCCAAGCCAGCGAACAGCTGCGCCTGAGTGCAAGTAACCTAACAGGGCAAGTCAACCAGTTTGGAGGTGGACAACTACGGCGTAACTTAGAACTCGTGTCTGCAAATGCGGCGCAGGCGTCCATCAATGCAGCGCAAGCATCTGCTAACTTTCGCGATCTTTCCACCGCTCTTAACAGTCCAACGAATTTGGTTGTATTGCAACAAACTTTAGACTCAGCGCGGATGACGTTTGAAAATGCTCAGAAAATTACATCTGACCTGGATGATTTGACAGGAGATGAAGCTTTCCGTAACAATTTGCGAAATTTGGTGAATGGACTCAGCAATTTGGTGTCTTCGACAGAAGACCTACAGCAGCAAGTTCAAGTGGCTGAGGTTCTAGAACCCGGATTGCCAGCGGTCAATCCGGGAACCGGGATCGGAACGCAGCAGAATAATTCTTTGCTCCCTCTTGCATCGCCTTCTTTGACACCCATCGCCCAAAAGAAGCAGTTAAAGTCTGTACAGCGCGAACCAATGGGAAAGGCGTTACCTTCCGCTTACTGGGAGGAAGAATCTATTCAGCCACTAGCTGACTCTGAAAATAAGAATTAGCAAGCCTCAGTTCCATGCTCTTTGCTAGAAGAAGAGAAGCTTTCAATGATTCCCCCGTCCTTACAAGGCAATGCATCACCTACACCTGTTGGAATTATGTAGGGCTGAAGCATTCGCGCAAAAACATTTGGGTTTTAAAGATACTGTATCCAAACGAGATTTGCTCTAGCACGCTAATTCCAATCTTCTTCATCTTGCCGCTTGCTGCGACTTTTATAGACAACACTCGTAGCATGAATCTGACGAGTTTTTTCAAAGAGTGCATCTTCTGTCAAGTTCCACTGGCGGAGAATCATATCCAGGTCTTGTTGAATCTCCCTTGCCCCTGGAAAGCCACGATAGCGAATGCGTAGACGGGCGAGTTCCGCCAGATTGAAATCATTCATTTCCCCGGTTAAGAGGCTGTTAACGAGTTGGCGATCGCGTCCTTGGAGGGGATGCTGTTGATCTTTGTTTCCTGTCTCTGCCATATAATCTCTAATTTTTAGTTTTTAAGTGTTTGAATTTCTACTTCGTCTCCCACCTGTAAAATATTACCGGCTTCCGATTCAGGGATGCGCGTGTTTACCGAGAGTCGGTAAAAGTGATTGAATCGAGATGAGTCTACCCAACTGGGCAAAGTTTCTTTCCGCGCTTGCACAAATAATTTTTGAAAATTAGGGTAAAGCTTGCCCATTAGAGAGTCTCGTGTCGGCACCACACAACGCTGACAGGGATTGACCCCATTTATCTGCACATCTCGCACCAGAAACGGCACCACGTCCTCTTCCGCCCCAAACAGCCGATCTTCCCAAAATGCCGGGACGCCCCCAATTTCCAGATTTGCCCGCAGGCGTCGCCGCAATTCATCCCCCGTCAGGGGAGGGAACCAGGAGGCAACTGTCTCCAGCGTGGCGGTACTGATGACTGTTGGCCCGGAAGCATTGGTATCATCTGGAAAGCCAGAGACTAAGTTCTGGCAGAGTTTTACGGGAAAGTCGAAATAGTCGCTCAACCAAGCTTCTAATTCACTCCGTTCCCGATCGATGTGAAAAATGTGGGTTTGTTCTGTTCCTTGGACTTCTAAGCAAACACGAGTAATCTTCTCAGTATCCGTATCAATGTCAAAAGAAGTCCGCAGTAAGTGAACTTTCGGATTGCGCTTGGCATTCACGAATCGACCTTGAGCGTCACA